>NZ_RZRY01000560.1:0-4230 GCF_003998035.1 Mesorhizobium sp. M2A.F.Ca.ET.039.01.1.1
GCGACAGCTCGAACAGCGGGGACAGCCTGGCCAGCATGAACACGCCGGCGGTCACCATGGTCGCCGCGTGGATGAGCGCCGAGACCGGCGTCGGGCCTTCCATGGCGTCCGGCAGCCAGGTGTGCAGCGGCACCTGCGCCGACTTGCCCATGGCGCCCATGAAGAGCAGCAGGCAGACCACGGTCAGCGCCGTCTGCTTGTCGAGCGCATGGCCGAGGAAAGTCAGCACGGCGGCGCCGGCAGGCGCGCCTTCGGCCGGCAGGAATGACGCCGCATTGGCAAACACGGTGCTCAGATTGACCGAGCCGAACAGCACGAACACGCCGAAGATGCCGAGCGCGAAGCCGAAGTCGCCGACACGGTTGACGACGAAGGCCTTGATGGCGGCGGCGTTGGCCGACGGCTTCTTGTACCAGAAGCCGATCAGCAGGTAGGAAGCGAGACCGACGCCTTCCCAGCCGAAGAACATCTGGATGAGGTTGTCGGCGGTCACCAGCATCAGCATCGCGAAGGTGAACAGCGACAGATAGGCGAAGAAGCGCGGCCGGTTCGGATCGTGGTGCATGTAGCCGATCGAATAGATGTGAACCAGCGCCGACACCGTGTTGACGACGACCAGCATCACCACCGTCAGCGTGTCGATCCTGAGCGCCCAGGAGGCGTCGATGCCGCCTGACTGGATCCAGCGCAGCACCGGCACGGTGAACACCTCGCCATTGCCGAAGCCGACGGTGAAGAAGGCGATCCAGGACAGGATAGCCGCGATCACCAGGAAGCCGGAGGTGATGTATTCGGAAGCCTTGGCGCCGAGCGAATTGCCGAACAGGCCGACAATCAGGAAGCCGAGCAGCGGAAGGAAGACGATAGCCTGATACATGGTGGTTCCCGTCAACCCTTCATCGCGCTCACGTCTTCGACCGCGATCGAGCCGCGGTTGCGGAAGAAGACGACAAGAATGGCAAGACCGATCGCGGCTTCAGCGGCCGCGACCGTCAGCACGAACAGGGCGAACACCTGTCCGACGAGGTCATGCAGCGCCGCCGAGAACGCGACGAAATTGATGTTGACCGCGAGCAGGATGAGCTCGACCGACATCAAGATGACGATGATGTTGCGGCGGTTCAGGAAGATGCCGAACACGCCGAGCGTGAACAGGATCGCCGATACGGTCAGGTAATGTGCAATGCCGACGACCATCTCAGATGCCCTCGCCCGTTTTGACCTTGCGGATTTCCATGCCTGTCGCCGGCGTGCGACCGACCTGCGCGGCGATCGACTGCCGCTTGACGCCCGGCTTGTGGCGCAGCGTCAGCACGATGGCGCCGATCATGGCGACCAGCAGCACCAGGCCGGAAATCTGGAAATAATAGAGGTAGTCCGTGTAAAGGATGTCGCCGAGCGCCGCCGTGTTGGAGCGCGTGGCGAGATCCGGCGTCGCCTTGGCGACCGTCGAGGCCAGCTGCGGCGCGAATGTGTAGCCGCCGAGCACGATGATCAGCTCCGCCGCCAGGATCAGCCCGACCAGCGCGCCGATCGGCGCGTATTGCAGGGCGCCCTGCTTCATCTCGGCGAAGTCGACGTCGAGCATCATGACGACGAACAGGAACAGCACCATCACCGCGCCGACATAGACGACCAGCAGGATCATCGCCAGGAACTCGGCGCCGGTCAGCATGAAGAGGCCCGCGGCGTTGAAGAAGGTCAGGATCAGGAACAGCACCGAATGCACGGGGTTGCGCGACGAAATGACCATGAAGGCCGACGCCACGGCGATAAAGGCGAAGAGGTAGAAAAAGGCCGCCTCTAGTCCAGTCAGCATGGGTTCCCCCGGGTTCCAATTTCGACTCCGACCCGCCTCCGGTTCGAAACCGCGTGTTCCTTAGACGGACGACGTTGCGCCGTCCACTTTCTTGTTCCTTCTCCCTGTTTACGGGGAGAAGGTGGCCCGAAGGGCCGGATGAGGGGTAACGCCAAGTTTCCAGAAGCTGGCGCCGCCCCTCATCTGCCTGCCGGCATCTTCTCCCCGTGAACGGGGAGAAGCACGCTAATCACCTATACGGCGAGTCCAGCGCGATGTTGCGCGCCAGCTCCCGCTCCCAGCGATCGCCGTTCGCGAGCAGCTTTTCCTTGTTGTAGTAAAGCTCCTCGCGCGTCTCGGTCGCGAACTCGAAATTCGGCCCTTCGACGATGGCGTCGACCGGGCAGGCTTCCTGGCAGAAGCCGCAATAGATGCACTTCACCATGTCGATGTCGTAGCGCACGGTGCGGCGCGTGCCGTCGTTGCGGCGCGGGCCCGCCTCGATGGTGATGGCCTGCGCCGGGCAGATCGCCTCGCACAGCTTGCAGGCGATGCAGCGTTCCTCGCCGTTCGGATAGCGGCGCAGCGCATGTTCGCCGCGGAAGCGCGGGCTGGTCGGCCCCTTCTCATGCGGATAGTTGATGGTTTCCTTCGGCGCGAAGAACTGGCGCATCGACAGGAAGAAGGCGCTGACGAAATCCTTCAGCAGCAGCGATTTTGCGGCCTGGGCCAGAGCGGACATCACGCAAACCCCGTGATCTTGAGGAAGGCCGCGGTGGCGACGACCATGAACAGCGAGATCGGCAGGAAGACTTTCCAGCCCAGCCGCATCAGCTGGTCGTAGCGGTAGCGCGGCACGAAAGCCTTCACCATCGAGAACATGAAGAACATCAGGCAGATCTTCAGCACGAACCAGATCACACCCGGTATCCAGGTGAAGGGCGCGAAATTGAACGGCGGCAGCCAGCCGCCGAGGAACAGGATGGTCGCCAGCGCGCACATCAGGACGACGGCGACATACTCGCCGAGGAAGAAGAGCAGGAACGGCGTCGACGAATATTCAACCATGTGGCCGGCGACGAGTTCCGATTCCGCTTCCACAAGGTCGAAAGGCGGGCGGTTGGTCTCGGCGAGCGCGGAGATGAAGAACACCACGAACATCGGCAGCAGCGACAGCCAATGCCAGTCGAGGAAGGTGTTGGGCAGGCCGAGCTTGGTGCCGAGGCCGTCCTGCTGCGACATGACGATGTCGGAGAGGTTCAGCGAGCCGACGCAGAGCAGCACGGTGACGATGACGAAGCCGATCGAGACTTCGTAGGACACCATCTGCGCGGCCGAGCGCAGCGCGCCGAGGAACGGGTATTTCGAGTTGGACGCCCAACCGCCCATGATCACGCCATAAACCTCGAGCGAGGAGATGGCGAAGACATAGAGGATGCCGACATTGATGTTGGCGATCGCCCAGCCGTCATTGACCGGAATGACCGCCCAGGCCGAGATCGCCAGTACCGCCGACACCAGCGGCGCCAGAAGGAACACGCCTTTGTTGGCGCCCGACGGGATCACCGGCTCCTTGAAGACGAATTTTAAAAGGTCGGCGAAGGCCTGCAGCGTACCCCACGGACCGACGACGTTCGGGCCGCGACGCAATTGCACCGCCGCCCAGATCTTGCGGTCGGCATAGAGCAGGTAGGCGACGCCGATCAAAAGCACGACGATCAGCACGACCGACTTCAGAAGGATCAGCAGCGCCGGCAGCACGTAAATCGAGAGGAAAGTGTCCATGCTTATTCCGCCGCCTGCTTGAAGCCGCTCTTGGCCAGCGCCGAGCATTCAGCCATCACGGCCGATGCCCGCGCTATCGGGTTGGTCAGGTAGAAGTCCTTCACCGCCGAGGTGAAGGTGCCCTTGTTCAAACGGCCGCCGAGCTTCGCCACCTTGGCGATATCGTCGCCGCTGCCGGCCTGCACCTGGTCGATGCGGGCGAGATGCGGGAATTCGCCATAGAGCTTGGCGCGCAGCTGCGCCAGCGAATCGAAGGGCAGCTTCTTGCCGAGCACATCCGACAGCGCCCTGAGAATCGCCCAGTCCTCGCGCGCCTCGCCCGGAGCGAAACCGGCGCGATTGGTCTGCTGCACACGGCCTTCCGTGTTCACATAGGTGCCGGACTTTTCGGTGTAGGCGGCGGCCGGCAGGATGACGTTGGCGCGATGCGCGCCGGCATCGCCATGCGTGCCGACATAGACGACGAAGGCGCCGCCGGTCCTGGCCATGTCGATTTCGTCGGCGCCGAGCAGGAAGAGCACGTCGGTGTCGCCCAGCATGCCGGCAACGTTCTTGCCGCCCTCGCCCGGCACGAAGCCGACATCGAGGCCGCCGACGCGCGCAGCGGCGCTGTGCAGCACCGCAAAACCGTTCCATTCGGCCGTGAC
>NZ_RZRY01000561.1:0-4222 GCF_003998035.1 Mesorhizobium sp. M2A.F.Ca.ET.039.01.1.1
TTACGTGACCGTTCCCGTTGCCGGATTGGAAGAGGCGGCCAAGATCAGGCTCGACAACCAGGCGTGGTCGGAATTGGCGCCCCGCAAGAGCGAATGGGCTTTCGCCAGTCCATACGTCTATTGCCGAGAGACAGTACATCACGACAGCGCTTTCCATGTCCGGATGATCGTGCCCGGCACGCCGTCCTACGAAGATCCCGCGACCGGTTCGGCTGCAGCGGCCTTTGCCGGCGCCATCATGCATTTCGACACCCCGATCGACGGCGTCTCGCAGCTCTGGATCGAGCAGGGCCTGGAAATGGGCCGGCCCTCGCGCATCCGGCTGGAACTCAATGTCGATGGCGGAAAACTGGCCTCCGCGCGCATCGGCGGCCATGCCGTCAGGGTCGCGGAAGGCAAGCTTTTTGTGTGACGGGTGCGGCAATTCGGCGATTTGTCGGGAAATGATCCGGCAGGGCTAGACATCCCCGGAAGCGGCGGCTATATGCGCCGCCGACGCTGGTTTTCCCGGCGGTGTGGGTGTGTAGCTCAGTTGGTAGAGCAGCTGACTCTTAATCAGCGGGTCCACAGTTCGATCCTGTGCACACCCACCAATTTTCCGATGGTATTTCTCCTTTTAGCCCGCCTTCGCGGCGGATTGAGCCGTTAAGGCTCAAGACCTGCAACGATCGCCCGTCAGACAGCTCTCATGACGATTGCTGCCCAACCGGCGATCGCAGGATCAATCCATAAGTGGCAATGCCGCACCAGGCCACGGAAGATGTCCGCTACGCCTGGAAGAATTCCTCGATGTCATCCAGAACGGTGATGGTTGCAACGATGTCCAACGGACTATCCCAGTCGACATGAAGAAGGAATTCAACGCCTCCTGCTTCCCCGCCGGCCACGCCGTGGGGGCCAACATTGGTCACATAAACATTAGCGGAGCCAAGATTTGGGCGCCCAAGCGTCTTCGGTCCGCCACCAAAGCCACCGAAGGCAGGTATAAATTCCGCTGCTGTTATGATCACCGCAGAGTCTAAGTTGATCGGGTCCCAATTGAAGTTCTGACGAATTGTGCCTTTCATTCCCCGATACAGTACTCTAATCGAACGAGCCACGCCTTCCTCCGTTTCTGAATAAATATCAACATTGGAATAACCACTATGTGATTTGGCATGGCCTCGGAATTTGATCTGTGATGATAATCACAAATCATCCGAAATTAATCGTAAGATGATCTTTAGCTGATCCGGCGTCAGATCAGTGCAGCTGGCAAAATCCGCTAAATTTACATAAATTTAAGCCGATTTGCAGAAACAGAAAATTGCGGACCAATCTGTTGGGAAGTTCCGTTATTTCTCCGAAACACCCGCCTCGGCAAAGCTTGCCATCCTGGCATGGCATTCCAGCGCCGAGCGCACGATGTTGACGGCGAGGCAGGCGCCTGAGCCTTCGCCGAGCCGCATGCCTAGATCGAGCAGCGGCGGCAGGCCGAGCGCTTCGAGCAGGCGGCGGTGGCCGGCTTCCGCCGAGACATGGGCGGCGATGGTATGGGCGAGGCCAGTTGGATGCAGCCTCGCGAGCGGAGCGGCGGCGGCGGTGCACACAAAACCGTCGAGCAGCACCGGCACGTTGTTCTTGCGCGCGGCGAGCGTGGCGCCAAAGATGGCCGCAAGCTCGCGGCCGCCAAGGGCGGCAGCGATCTTCAAAGGGTCTGAGAGCGAATCGACATGGCGCTTCAGGCCGGCTTCGATCGCCACCACCTTGCGCTTCAATCCGGCATCGTCGATGCCGGTGCCACGCCCGGTCCATTTCTCCGCGCTGCCGCCAAAGAGGGCGGTGGAGATCGCGGCCGCCGGGGTGGTGTTGCCGATGCCCATCTCGCCGAAGCAGACGAGATCGAGGTCACTCGTTACTGCGTCGTAGCCGGTCGAGACGGCGGCGAGGAAGTCCTGCTCGTCCATCGCCGGCACTTGCGTGAAATCGCCGGTCGGATGGTCGAGATCGAGCGGGATGACGTCGAGCTTGGCGCCGGCGATGCGGGCAAGCTGGTTGATGGCGGCGCCGCCGCCGGCGAAGTTCGCCACCATCTGTACCGTCACTTCCGACGGATAGGCCGAGACGCCTTGCGCGGTGACACCGTGATTGCCGGCAAAGACGAAGACCTTCACATGATCGAGCTTGGGCATGTCGCGGCCCTGCCAGCGGCCGAGCCACGCGGCGATCGTTTCCAGCCTGCCAAGGCTGCCCGGCGGCTTGGTCAGAGTGTCCTGGCGGCGGGCGACGGCTCCGGCGGCGGTGTCGCTGCCAGTCGGAAGATCGAGGCAGGCGGCGCGAAGGTCTTCGAGCGATTTGAACGAGGCTGGTTGGGGGGACATGGGGGCAAGGTCTCCGAAACAGAATCAGGAAAGGCAGACGGAAGCGACGAGAAGAACGGCGATCTCGCCAAGCTGCTGCAGCGCGCCGATCGTGTCGCCGGTCTGGCCGCCGATCTGGGCGAGGCAAAGCGCGCGGAAGCCCGCGAAGACCAGGCCGAGCAGGATCAGCGCCGCGATGGCGCCGCCGAGGCCGAGCGCCAGCAGCGCCACGGCGCCGAGCGCAGCGCCGATGGCGGCGGTCTGGCTTGCGACAAAGCCCGCATTCGCCGACAGACCGTCGCTGCGGGCCGGCGGCAGAAGATGCATGAAGGCGCCGAAAAGCCCGCGCGAAGCGGCGTGCGCGGCGAGCAGCGCCAGGAAGATGTGGCCGGGACCGGCGAGTTCGGACAGCGCGCTCCAGCGGATAAGCAGCGACAGCCCAAGCGCGGCCGCGCCATAGGCGCCGATGCGGCTGTCGCGCATGATCTCCAGCTTCCTGTCGCGCGTCCTGCCGCCCCAAAAGCCGTCAGCGATGTCGGAAAGCCCATCCTCATGCAAGCAGCCGGTGGGGAGCATGGTCGCGGCGAGCGTGAGCGCCGCAGCAGGGCCGGTGGCAAGACCCAAGCTGTAGGCGATGGCGCAGACAAGCGCACCGATGATCGCCACTGCAAGACCGGCGAAGGGCGCCGCCCAGATCGCGTCGGCAAGGCTGCGGCCGCCGAAATCGCTCGACGGCAATCTCAGCCTGGTGAAGAAGACGAGGCTGAGGCCGATATCGTCAAGCAATTGCCGGGGCGCCGAAGGGCCGCTCATGCGCTCCTCGCAATGGCATGGAAAAAGGTGCCGCTGACATGGCCGCGCCGGTAGCCGGAAGCGCCGAGCGGGTTGCCCTGGCCGTCGGCAAGATCGGCCAAGGGCTCGTCATTGCCGATGGCCGTCATCTGGGCATAGTGGAATTCGTGGCCGCGGATCAGCGTGCCTTCCGGCCCCAACGGGCAGGCGGCGCGCAGCCGCGCCTCGCGATAACCGAGATTCATCTTGCGCCTGGCGAAGCTGGTCGAATGGCCAAGCAGGCCGAGCATCTTATGGCTTGTCCCCTCCGCGTCTTCCAGCTCTTCGCCCAGCACCATGAAGCCGCCGCACTCGCCGTGAACCGGCTTCGTCGCCGCAAAGCGGGCCATTCCCGCCTGGAATCTCGTCGCGGCCGCCAGCTTGCCGGCATGCAGCTCGGGATAGCCGCCTGGCAGCCAGCAGACATCGCAGTCCGGCGAAGGCCCCTCGTCGGCAAGCGGCGAGAAAGGCACGATCTCGGCGCCGGTCTTGCGCCAATGCGTGGCGACATGCGGATAGAGGAAGGTGAAGGCGGCATCCTCAGCTAGCGCGATGCGCTGCCCGGGCGGCTGCAGCGCGTCACCGAAGTCGCCGGCCGCTGGTTCGAGCGGTTTCGCCAACGCCAAGATGGCATCGATGTCGAGCGACCTTTCGACCATGTCGGCCAGCCGGTCGAGATGCGCCATCAGGTTCTCGTACTCGCCGGCCTGGACGAGGCCGAGATGCCGTTCCGGCAGGTTCAGCGTCGGATCGCGCAGTATGGCGCCGACCACAGGCAGGCCGATCGCCTCGATGGCGTCGCCGGACAGCCGCCGGTGGCGTTCGCTGCCGAGCCTATTGAGCACGACGCCGGCCATGCGCACATCCGGATCGTAGGTCGCGAAACCCTTGGCCACCGCCGCCGCCGTGGTCGACTGTCCGGAAACGTCTAGCACCAAAAGGACGGGCAGGCCGTAGAGCCGGGCGAGATCGGCGGCCGAGCCTGAGCGGCCTTGCGAGGCGGGGATGCCGTCAAACAGGCCCATGGCGCTTTCGAGGATGATGTATTCGGC
>NZ_RZRY01000562.1:0-4174 GCF_003998035.1 Mesorhizobium sp. M2A.F.Ca.ET.039.01.1.1
GCCAGACCACCCCGATGCTTGGCATGCTTGCCCGCCACTATGACTGCGATGTCTACCCCGCCCGCTGCGTCAGGCTGCCGGGCAACCGCTTTCGTCTTGAGATCGAGGACAAGCTGGACTTCCCGCGCACCGAAGAGGGCAGCGTCGATGTCGACGCCACCACCCAGCTGCTCACCGATGTGGTCGAGCGCTGGGTGCGCGAGGATCCAGGACAATGGATGTGGTTCCACAAGCGTTGGGAAATCAGCGGCCGCCGCCGCAAGCGCCGACAGGCGAAGGCGGCAGCTGACCAATAACTGGGCGGCCTTATCGCAATCAGTTGGTCACAACGATCCGCGTGTTGCCGAAGCCCACTTCCTTGACCATCGTGTAGAAGGTCGCGGCGTTGGCCGGATGCAGGCGTACGCAGCCATGCGACGCCGGGCGCCCGAGATGTCTCACCGCTCCGGTGCCATGAATGGCGTAGCCGCCATGGAAGAACACCGAATAGGGCATTGGCGAGTTGTCATACTTGCGCGAATACCACATCCGAGCAGTCCATTGCGGCCGGTAGCTGCCGCGCGGCGTGAAATAGCCAGGCCGCGCCGTCGACACGCTCCAGCGGTAGAGCACCTGGCCATACTTGCTGACGGTCATGGTCTGCGACGAGACGTCGATATTGGCGACCAGATTGGCTGCCCGGCTTGCGACGGACACGCCGAACAACGCTGTCGCCAGCACGGTTACCATGAGAACGAACTTTTTCATGCGATCAAACCCCTTTGATTGCCCCTGCCATTGACGCGGTTTTTCCATCTTTTTGCCGGCAGATGCGTTAAGTACCACACACTCCTTGACGAATCCGCCAATCCAATCCGATGAATTTGAACGATTTTCCCGGCATAGTTGCCGCCTCGACACGCACCCTCTGAAGTTTAAGCGCGAGCGTTGGGCCATTCCCCGATCGTCGTGTGGCAATGTGCGACTGGTTGCTTGCAAAAGTGCTGCGTTCCTTCTTCAATCCACCGAATGAGTGAACGACTTCGCATGAATGAGCGACTTCTCGGGGCGGTCGAGGACCGGACAGACGACTTGGTTGCGCTGACCGCGGACCTGATCCGCTTCCCGACCGTCAATCCGCCGGGCGAAGCCTACCGGCCATGCGCCGAGTTCCTGGGCGAGCGCCTGAAGAAACTCGGCTTCGAAACCGAGTTCATCCGTGCCGAGGGCGCGCCTGGCGACAGCGACCGCTATCCACGCGTCAACGTGGTCGCCCGCCTCGACGGCCGCTCGCCCGGCCCCTGCGTGCATTTCAACTCGCATATCGACGTCGTCGAGGCCGGCGACGGCTGGACCGTCGATCCCTTTGCCGGCGTGGTGAAGGACGGCAGGGTCTATGGCCGCGGTGCCTGCGACATGAAGGGCGGCCTGGCGGCCTCGGTCATCGCCGTCGAAGCCTTCATGGAAGCCTATCCCGGCTTTCCCGGCGCCATCGAGATCTCGGGCACGGCAGACGAGGAATCCGGCGGTTTCGGCGGCGTCGCCCATCTGGCCAGGCTCGGCTATTTCTCCAAGCCGAAGGTCGACCACGTCATCATCCCGGAGCCCTTGAACAAGGACCGCATCTGCCTCGGCCATCGCGGCGTCTGGTGGGCCGAGATCGAGACCAAGGGCGAGATCGCGCATGGCTCGATGCCGTTCCTCGGCGACAATGCGGTGCGCCATATGGGCGCCCTCCTGCAGGCTTTCGAGCAAGAACTGTTCCCGGCGCTCGACCGCAAGATGACGCGCATGCCGGTGGTGCCGGAAGGCGCCCGGCGCTCGACCATGAACATCAATTCCATCCATGGCGGCCAGACCGAGGATTTCCGGCCGGGGCTTCCCTCGCCCAACGTGCCGGATTGGTGCCGGCTCACCATAGACCGGCGCTTCCTGCTCGAAGAGGATATCGCCACCGTCAAAGGCGAGGTCACCGGCATCCTGGAGCGGTTGAAACGCGAGCGCAAGAAATTCGACTACGAGATCCGCGACCTGATGGAGGTGCTGCCGCTGATGACCGAGCGCGACGCGCCAGTGGTGAAGGCCGTCGCGAAGGGCATCATGGAGGTGTTCGACCGCGAACCCGACTATGTGATCTCGCCCGGCACCTACGACCAGAAGCACGTCGCGCGCCTCGGCCACCTCTACGACTGCATCGCCTATGGCCCGGGCATTCTCGACCTCGCGCATAGGCCGGACGAATGGGTGGGCATCGCCGACATGGTGGAATCGGCCAAGGTGATGGCGATCGGCCTCAATGTGCTCTTGCGCGGCACGACCGGCTAATGGGCAAAAACATTCCGCCTTGCGCCGCCCGGCAGCACGAAACGCAATTTACTCGCGCGCCAAATCACGCTTCTATCCGCCAGCTTGAGCATGTTTGAGCAATGGGAGTTCAGCGATGAGACTGTGGAAGACCATCCTGGCCGCGGCTGTGCTGTCGCTTGCCCCCGCCACCTCGGCCTTTGCCGCGCGCACCGACCTCACGCTCGGCATCGTGCTCGAGCCGCCACATCTCGATCCAACCGCCGGCGCGGCCGCGGCCATCGGCGAAGTCACCTATGCCAATGTCTTTGAAGGGCTGACGCGGATCGACGACAACGGCCAGGTTCAGCCAGCTCTCGCCGAGAGCTGGGCAGTCTCCGACGACGGCAAGGCCTACACGTTCAAGCTGCATTCCGGCGTGAAGTTCCACGATGGCTCGGCCTTCAGCGCCGACGACGTGAAATTCTCGCTGGATCGTGCGCGTGCCAAGGATTCGCTCAATCCGCAAAAGCCGCTCTTTGCCCACATCACCGATGTCACGGTGGTCGATCCGGCGACCGTCAAGGTCACTCTCGACGGGCCGCAGGGCAGCTTCCTTTACGACATGGGCCAGGTTGCGGCGGTGATCGTGGCGAAGGGGTCGGCCGACGGCAACAAGGACAAGCCGATCGGCACCGGTCCCTTCAAGCTCGATCACTGGGCCAAGGGTTCCGAGATCACGCTCGTCAAGAACCCGGACTACTGGGGTACAGCCGCCGCGCTCGACAAGGCGACATTCCGTATCGTCCCCGACGTGGCCGCGGCCGTCCCCGCCTTGCTCTCGGGCGACATCCAGGCTTTCGCCAACATGCCCGCACAGGACGCGCTCGGGCAGATCCAGTCCGATCCGCGCTTCAGTGTCGTGATCGGTTCGACCGAGGGCGAGACGATCCTGTCGATCAACAACAAGAAGCCGCCCTTCGACAAGTTGGCCGTGCGGCAGGCCCTTGCCTCGGCGATCGATCGCGATGCCATCATCGCAGCCGCCTCGAACGGTCTTGGAAAGCCGATCGGCTCTCATTTTTCGCCAGGCGACGCGGGCTATGTCGATCTCACCGGCGTCTATCCGCACGACACCGCCAAGGCCAAGGCGTATCTGAAGGAAGCGGGGCTGGAGAACGGCTTCTCGGCCACGATCAAGCTGCCGCCCGTGCCCTACGCACGCGACGGCGGCCAGGTGATTCAGTCCCAGCTGAAGGAGATCGGGGTCGATTTGCAGATCATTCCCGTCGAATGGGCGGAGTGGCTGAGCCAGGTCTTCACCAACAAGGACTACGACCTGACGATCGTTTCCCACGTCGAGCCCAACGACATCGATATCTATTCGCGGCCCGGCTACTATTTCCAGTATGACAACCCGAAGTTCAACGATGTGATCAAGGCGCTTGGCACCACGGTCGACAAGAACAAGAGGCTGGAGCTGCTGGGCGAGGCGCAGAAGTTTCTCGCGCACGACGTGCCCGCCGTCTACCTGTTCGAGCTGCCCAAGATCGGTGTGTGGGACGCCAAGCTGCAGGGCATGTGGACGAACTGGCCGATCGAGGCGGATGATCTCACCAAGGTGAAGTGGACGGATTGAGCCCGGCGCGATCGCCCGATCGCTTCCCATGACCGCCTACCTCGTAAAGCGCCTCATCATCGCGGCCCTCACGCTGGTGCTGGCCTCGATGGTGGTGTTCGCGGTCATGGAGGTCCTGCCCGGTGACCCGGCGCGCCTGATGCTGGGCCTCAATGCCAGCGCCGACCAGGTGGAGTTGCTGCGCAACCAGATGGGGCTGAACGCGCCGCTGCTGCTGCGCTACCTGCACTGGGCAGGCGGCCTGCTCAGCCTCGATTTCGGCCGTTCCTACAC
>NZ_RZRY01000563.1:0-4160 GCF_003998035.1 Mesorhizobium sp. M2A.F.Ca.ET.039.01.1.1
GCCCGATGGTGACGCTGGCAAAGCCGATCATCGAGCCGAGGGAAAGATCGAACTCGCCGCCGATCATCAGCAGCGCCACCGCTGCGGCGAGGATGCCGAGCTGCGCCGACACCTGCAGGAAATTGGCGATGCCGGCCATCGAGAACAGGCCGCTGTTGCCGGCGGTGATGCCGAAGGCGAGGAACACGATGATGGTGCCGGTGATGGCGCCGAGCTCCGGCCGCCGCATCAGGCGCACCAGGCGTCGCGAAACGGGCTTCGGCTCGGGCGGGTGAGCCGGGTTCAGAGCTTCGGTCACGATCGTCATCCCAATAAGCGTCCAGGGCATCCAACAAGGGCCCGCCAGCGCCTTTCGCCGGCGGGCCATTATAGCATCAGCGGATGCCGGCCTTGCTGAGATCGCGCACGGCGGCCGCGTCCTCCTTCATGATGAAGGACGGACCGGTGCGCACGGCCGATGTCGGGAAGGTCTTGTACATCGCCTTGTTGGTGAGGAAGACGACCGGATAGTAGCCCATCATATATTGCTGGTTGTCGATGCCGAACATCATCGTGCCCTTGGCGACGGCATAGAGGATCTCGGGCGACAGGTCGAACGTGCCGATCTTGTAATTGCCGATCGTGCCGGCGTCCTCGAACATCTTGAGCAGCGGCGCGGCGACCGTCGGGCCCAGCGTCAGCACGCCGGTGACGTCCGGATGCGCGGTGAGATAGCCCTCGACGCGGCGCGTCACGTCGGTCGGGTCCATCGTGGCCGCCACCACGTCGGAGGAGCCGCCGCTCTTCTTTGTAGCCTTCGCAGCGCTTGTCGAGGCTGACATTGCCGACCTCGTGATTGATGCAGACGCCCTTCTTGACGCCGGCCTTGGCCATGATCTCGCCGGCCTTGACGCCGTTGTCATATTCGGAGCCGCCGCCGACGAAGAGGTCGAGGCCCCAGGGCTCCACCGCTTCCTCGCCGCTGTCGATGACCACCACCGGAATGCCGGCGGCCTTGGCCGCTTCCACCGGCGCCTTCAGCGCGTCCATGTCGGGAATGGAGACGACCAGCCCGTCCGGCTTCGAGGCCGTGGCGGCCTCGATCATGCGCGCCATGCGCACCACGTCGAAGGTTTCCGGCGCCTGGTATTCGACCTTGACGCCGAGCTGCTGGGCGGCGGCCTGCATGCCGTTCTTCACCACGCTCCAATAGACGTCGTTGGCCTGGCCGTGGGTGACGAAGACGATGCGCACATCGCTTTCCTTCTTCACCTGGGCCGGCGCTGGCAGAATGCCGGCGCCGGCAAAGGCGAGCGAGAGCGCCGCCGCGCTCAGCGCATTTCGCAGTCCGGACATCGAGAATAAGGCACTCATAGTGGTTCTCCTCAAGTTATCGTTGTCGTCCTTAAAGCGTTTCGCGCTGAAACGGATTCAGGCGACACGCTTTAAGCCTTTGATTTGATGCACGTCGTTCTCCCAAAACCGCTTCGCACTTTTGGGCGACATGCATTAGTCTCGGCCTCGACCCTCCCGGTCAGGCCGCTTTCGTCATGCTCGAAAGTCCCGGAGCGTGCCGCGGCGGATGGACAGTCCCTCCACGAAGGCCATGAAATCCGGGTCTGGAAGCAGGTCGAATTCGTCGATGCGGATCTGTGCCGAGCTGGGCTCGATCACCTCGATCTCGCCAGGCGCGTTGGCATGCAGGCAAAGGAAGTTGAGCCCGTCGCCGATCTGGCCGAACAGCGCCTCGTAGCGCGCCCGGGCTGGCTGGTTGCGGTGCCATGGCGTCTCCAGCACCGCGCTTGCCAGCGTCTCGCCGGCTTGCTCCAGCCGCTTGCCCGGCGCGGAGAAGACGCTATCGTCCAGCGGGCCCAGATTGTGGATCGGCCCATAGACCGAGATGCTTTTCGGGAACAGCGTCGGCAGGCCGTAGTCGATGCCGACAGCCGGGTAGCGGTCGACGAATTCCGGCGAGAACACCGCGCCCATATGCCCGTCCATATGGGTGAGCGACAGCCCCGCGGCCTTGGCCGCATCGATCTGCGCCCGCATCTCGGCCTCCACCGCTTCCGGCTCGCCCTTGGCGCGCAATTCCGGCACCGAGCGGAACAGGTAGCCGTCGCCATCGACGATGCCGGAGGCCTGGCTCGCCTTGGTCAGCGGCCGCCAGCGGTAGTATTTCTTCTCCGAGGTGAGCGTGATGTGGACGCCGAGATTGAGCGAGGCGTCCTTCGCCCCTTCCTCGGCGATCTCCAGGAACCACGGGCAGGGCACCATCACCGAGCCGCTGTCGACGGCGCCGGCGCGCTTCAGCTTGAGATAGGCGACATTGGCGCCATGGCACATGCCGACATCGTCGATGTTTATGACGACCTTGCGTTCAGCCGGCATGGCGGACCTCCTTTGCGCGCTCGTGGACATAGAAGCCCGCGCCCTGCGCCAGCTTCTTCAGATTGCGATACCCCATCGTCGCATAGGTCAAGGGGTGCGCCTTGGCCGGGTCCTGCTCGGCCTCCACCACCAGCCAGCCGGAATAGCCCTGGCCGGCGAGGATCTTGAGCAGCGTCGCATAGTCGATCGCGCCGTCGCCTGGCACGGTGAAGATGCCTTCCATCACCGCGCCCATGAAGCTCATGTCGGCCTCGCGCGCCTTCTTCAGCATCGCCGGGCGCACATCCTTGCAATGGACATGCACGACGCGCTCGACATGCCGGCGCAGCAATTGCTCCGGGTCGCCGCCCGAAAAGGCGCAGTGCCCGGTGTCGTAGAGAAGGCCGACCGCCTCGCCGGTGCTGTGCATCAGCCGGTCGATCTCCGTGTCGGTCTCGACGATCGTGCCCATGTGATGGTGGAAGGCCATGCCGACGCCGAAATCGGAGAACCGCTCGGCGAGCCTGGTGATCTTGGCGCCATAGGCCTTCCATTCGCCGTCCATCAGCTTCGGCCGCTGCGAGATCGGGTCATGGATCGCGCCATGCCGGCCGCGCGAGGTGTCGGCATAGACGACGCGCCTGGCGCCGAGATCGCGCAATAAAGTCAGATGCGGCCGGATCGCCTCGAACTCCTCGTCGACCTCCTTCTCGCAGATGCGCCCGTCATACCAGCCGGAGATCAGCGCCAGCCCGTAATGGTCGAGGATTGGCCGAAGCGCGCGGCTGTCGCGCGGGAACTTGCCGCCAAGCTCGGTGCCGGCATAGCCGGCCTCGGCGGTCTCGGCGAGGCAGGTCTCGAGCGGCGTGTCGCCGCCCAGTTCCGGCACATCGTCATTGGTCCAGGTGATCGGGTTGATGCCAAGTCGAACTGTCGTCATTGCTCGCTTTCCGCCCCGCGGCCAGGATGGCTGCGGGGTTCATGGTCTCGGGAGGGAAATGGCTTCATGCCTGCGGCGGGCGATGCATCGCGCTCGCCTTGCCTGTCCGGCCGGCAGCCTCCCAGTTGCCTTGCCCGGACTTTGTCTTCCCCGTCTTGCGCCGACGTCTTATCCCCAACGTCTATGAGCGAAGTCTACGCCGCTCTGTCTCCATCGCGAGGGCCAGTTTTCTGGAAAATGAAGGAACCAGTTTGTGACGGCAGGGTCGCTGTGGCAGGATGGGGGATGGGAAATCTGGAAATGATCGAGCGTCGGCGCGAGGCCCCCCTCTCTGCCCTGCCGGACATCTCCCCCTCAAGGGGGGAGATTGGCAGCTTCAGCCCTGGCGTTCCCCTTGCAACGTTGGCGATTGGCGAAAGCCGGCGCGACATCCAATCTCCCCCCTTGAGGGGGTTGAGGAGCGGTCCGCGCAGCGGACGGGAAGCCAATTGCTTGGCTTTCCGAGCGACGAAAGCCCTGAGCGGCAGCGAAGGGCCGGGCAGTCCGGCAGGACAGAGAGTGGGGCGAAGGAACTCGACGTCGGAAGCCAAGCCCGCCGCGGCACACCAATGCACCTATGGGCGGGCGTAACCCATGCGCCCGCACGCCAAACCCCAACCCTTCCCCCTCGACACGCTCACCGTGAACCGCGCCGGCCCGGAGCATCTCTCGCGCCAGCTCTATCACGGCCTCGTCGCCATCATCCGCAGCCGCGCGCTGCCCCCCGGCTCGGAGCTTCCCTCCACCCGCGCCTTGGCCGCTGAGCTCGGCCTTGGCCGCAACACCATCGTTGCCGCTTACGACCAGCTCGTCACCGAAGGCTATCTCGCCA
>NZ_RZRY01000564.1:0-4149 GCF_003998035.1 Mesorhizobium sp. M2A.F.Ca.ET.039.01.1.1
GAACAGCGCGATCCCCGTGATCGTCACAAGCTCCGCAATCGTCCAGGCGATGCGCCCTGTCCCGCCGCTAAGCGCTTGTCGCGCCTCTGCAATGGAATCGTGCTGAAACCAGGCGAGCAGCGCGCCGAGCGAGAAGCCGTAAAGGCAACGGATGAAGCCGAAGTCGAAGGACACGTCCATATGACGCGTCGAGACCGCGAGCAGGAAAAGCGGCGCCGTCACCGCGGCGGCGACGAACCATGTCCAGGCGCGCTGGCCAGCGGCGAAGACGACGGCGGCAAACAGCAGATAGGTGAAGAACTCGGCCGAAATGCTCCAGCTCGGCGCGTTCCAGCTCAGATGATCCTCGACGCCCATGCCCTGCAGGAGGAAGAGGTTGGCGATCAAGCTTTTCAGGTCGAAACCGGCGGTGAAGGGTGCGGGACCCGTTCCGTGCAGCGCCGGCAGGACGAGCCGCAGCGCCTCGAAGCCAGCGAAAGCGGCAAGCATCATAAGATGCAGCGGATAGATGCGGCCGAAGCGCACGAGCGCGAAACGCGCAAGATCGTCCGGCTCGTTCAGGCGGCCGCCATAGGCGCTGGCGATGACGAAACCGGAGAGCACGAAGAAGAAATCGACGAACAGATAGGAGCCGCCGACAAACGCGCTTTGCGAAATCATCGAGGTCGTCGGGAAGTGGAACAGCGCCACCAGCAGCGCGCAGATGCCGCGCCAGGAATCCAGCACCAGAAAGCGCTCGCCGGCCGCCGTGCCCACACGGGTCGCCGCTGGTGCGGGCGCAAGGTTGAGCAGAGCCGTCTCAGCCATAATGATACAGATCCTGTGTTGCCCTGGCACTCGCCGAGCGCCGCGCCGTTTCCGCAAGCTGTGACTGGCATGTTGCGTGCCGGTTCTGTAGTTGTGGCTGCCCCGATGCAAACCGAGGACCCGTAATGGCGAACCTAGAGATCGACCACGCGTTCACCGCCCGCTCCAAGACGGGCGCGTCGTTCGAGCCGACCTATGCCGGCGCGCTGTCGTTCATGCGGCGCAAATATACGAAGGACGTGAAGGGCGCGGACGCCGTGGTATGGGGCATTCCTTTCGACGCCGCCGTCACCAACCGGCCTGGCGCCCGCTTCGGGCCGCAGGCGATCCGTCGCGCCTCGGCGATCCTCGACAACGATCCGCAGTATCCGTTCTCGCGCGATCTGTTCGAGCATCTTTCGGTGGTCGACTACGGTGATTGCCTGCTGGACAGCGGCAATCACCACAAGACGCCCGGCACGATCGAGCGCGAGGCGGCCAAAATCCTGAAATCAGGCGCGTTCCTTTTGACGCTCGGCGGCGACCATTTCGTCACCTGGCCGCTGCTCAAGGCGCATGCCGCGATCCACGGGCCGCTGGCGATGGTGCAGTTCGACGCGCATCAGGACACCTGGCCGGATGACGGCAAGCGCATTGACCACGGCTCCTTCGTCGCCCGCGCGGTGAATGAAGGCATCATCGACCCCGACCGCTCGATCCAGATCGGCATCCGCACCCATGCGCCGGATACGTTCGGCATAAAAATCCTCTACGGCCATGAGGTCGAGGAAATGCGCGCCTCCGACATCGCCTATGCGATCGTCGACCGCACTGGCGGCAAGAAGACCTACCTCACCTTCGACATCGACTGCCTCGATCCGGCCTTCGCGCCAGGCACCGGCACGCCGGTGGCAGGTGGCCCGTCATCGGCCAAGATGCTGTCGACGCTGCGTCAACTCGGCCAGGTCGATGTCGTCGGCGCCGACATCGTCGAGGTTGCGCCGGCCTATGATCATGCCGATATAACGGCGATCGCCGGATCGATCATCGCCATGCACTATCTCGGCCTGTTGGCGGAACGAAAGGCACGGGCGGAAGAGTTGAACAACGGCAATCATGCCGCGCTAAATCATGCTCACGGCATATGACATTGGAATCGCAGGGAATTTGGTAAGCGATGAAACCGAAAATCTTCATTGACGGCGAACACGGAACGACGGGCCTGCAGATCAGGGCGCTGCTCGCGGACCGCGGCGACCTGGAGATCATCTCCATCCCGACCGAGCGCCGCAAGGAGACCGCCGCCCGCGCCGAATTCCTCAACGCGGCCGATGTCGCGATCCTTTGCCTGCCGGATGCGGCGGCGAAGGAAAGCGTGTCGCTGATCACGAACGACACGACCAAGGTGATCGACGCCTCGACCGCGCATCGCGTCGCCGAGGGCTGGGAATACGGCTTTGCCGAAATGGACAAGGACCAGGCGAAGAAGATCGCCAGCGCGAAGCGCATCGCCAATCCGGGCTGCTGGCCGCAAGGGCCGATCGCCACGCTGCGGCCGCTGGTCTCCGCCGGCCTGTTGCCGGCCGATTTTCCGGTCACCGTCAACGGCATTTCCGGCTATTCCGGCGGCGGGCGGCCGATGATCGAGGACTATGTCGGCAAGGGTGAGGACGCGCCCGAGTTCCTGCCCTACGGGCTGACGCTGCAGCACAAGCATGTGCCGGAGCTCCGCGCCTATGCGAAGCTGTCGCACGACCCGATCATGCAGCCGGCGGTGGGTAATTTCGCGCAGGGCATGATCACGGTGGTGCCGCTGCAGCTCCGCGGTCTCGACCGCGTGCCGACCGGCGCCGAACTCCACGCGGCGATCGCCGACCATTATGCGTCGATCGACGGCGGCGTGGTCGAGGTCGCGCCATATACCCACATGGAGCGGATCGCGGAGATCGATCCGGAGATCTATAACGGCACCAACCGGATGAAGGTCTATGTGTTCGCCAATGACGAGCGGGCCCAGGCATTGCTGATGGCCGTCTACGACAATCTCGGCAAGGGCGCGTCGGGCGCCGCTGTACAGAATCTCGACCTGATGCTCGGCATCAAGCACTGAGCGGCGATGCAGGCGTTTCCAGAGCGCTGGAAGGTCGGCGCTCCTGAGCTCATTGCCGGCCGTCAGCTTCTGACGTTTATCTCCGTCGGCAGCGGATAGGCGCCCTTGGTGCCACGCCAATGCGCGGTGGCGAAGCCGAGCAGGACCAGCGCGATCGCCTGATGCGTCAATGCCATGTGCAGCGGCACCTGCATCAGCAGCGTGCCGATGCCGATCGAGGCCTGGAGGACCACCAGCGCGAAGAGAAGCGTGGTGCGACGGGCATGGGTGGTGCCGGGCTGGCGCCGACACGTGGCGATCATATGCCAGAGCGCCACGAGAAAGACCGTATAGGCGCCCAGTCGGTGGACGAACTGCACCGTCTTCGGATTCTCAAAGAAGTTCAGCCAGGCGGGCTTCAGGAGAAGCAGATCGGAGGGGATCACCTTTCCGTCCATCAGCGGCCATGTGTTGTAGGAAAGACCGGCGTGAAGGCCAGCGACCAATCCGCCGAGATAGATCTGGATTAGCGTCAGGAACACGATGAAGCCGGCGAGCCGCTGTGTCGAGCGGTCGGCGGCAGGCTCCGAATGCGGCGCCAGGCCTCGCGCGACCGCCATCGTGGCGGTGAAGATCAGCGCGGCAAGCGTCAGATGCGTCGCCAGGCGGTACTGGCTGACCGAAACGCGGTCGACAAGGCCGGAAGCCACCATCCACCAGCCGATGGCGCCTTGCAGTCCGCCGAGCGCCAGGATGCCGATGAGCTTCAACCCAAGGCCGCGCTCGATGCGGCGCGTTGCCCAGAAGAACAGCAGCGGCAGGGCGAAGACCACGCCGACGCTGCGCGCCAGGATGCGGTGCGCCCACTCCCACCAGAAGATCGACTTGAAGTCCTCGAGGCTCATGCCCTTGTTGATCTCGGTATATTGCGGGATCTGCTGGTAGCGCTGGAACTCTTCCTGCCATTCGGCGTCGTTGAGCGGCGGGATGACGCCATGGATCGGCTGCCACTCGGTGATCGACAGGCCCGAGCCGGTGAGACGCGTGGAACCACCGACCAGAACCAGCGCGAACAGCACGAACACCACGACGTAGAGCCAGCCGCGCACCAAAGCGCGGTTATGGAGGTCTCGGTCGCGTGCGGCATAGGGGGCCGTGGCGGTGATTGCAGCCATGGACGTTTTCCGGCAGTTGAAACGCTGGAGTGGTGGACCAAGGCTCGCGCCGTGGCAAGGCTGGACAGCGCGGCACGCCGTCGCGCCGGGCCGCGGCGG
>NZ_RZRY01000565.1:0-4148 GCF_003998035.1 Mesorhizobium sp. M2A.F.Ca.ET.039.01.1.1
CTCCAGATGAGCGCGCGCCTGAAGAATGCGTGCTAGGTGTTCGGCGTCGAGGGGGACGACGAGCCCCGGACAGGCGAGGCAACCGCCAAGCTTGGGGCACAGGCCACCGGCGCCGCTGACGGGCGCCAGGCAATCATTCCCAAACAACACGCTGGCCGTCTGACGTTCACCGGCGCCCGATGGCGCCACAGGACGCGGTATGACCCACGCGAGCATTAGCTCCTGCAGGCGGGCTATTGTTTCCCGCTCGATCCGTTGAGCGGCAGCGCCCTCGATATAGGCACTGGTGGTCGCGACGCTTACATGATTGAGCACCGCCTTGGGCGCGAGGATATCGCCCTCCGAGGCTTCATAATGCGCGGTCGCTACGCTGCCGCGGAACAGACCGGCCGAGAAGTCCGGCAACAACCGTCGCGGACGCTCGGGGTGAGCAGCATTCCAGGCCTCGATCCTTTCGTTCGACCGGACGATGAACCGGCATTGGCTACGGCGAGGGTTTCCCAGCGGATCACGCCCGCGAGATGGCGATGGCCCCGCGCCCGCGAACTTCCCATGCGTCGGATCAGAAAGAGCCGATCCCGATCCTGCTCCCCGACATGCGGCAGAAGCGGTGCCGTCATCTTCAGCAGCATCTCGACAAGGCGCGGCGCCGATCTGGATCGGCGCCGGTCGAACGATCGTCGTTGCATGCGTTTGATCCGCCCGCCCGTCTTCGGCTTGAGCCACTCGATGAACATCCGCTCCTCGTCGAGCGGATGCGGAACCAGGCAATCCCGGCGAATGAGGCGCAGAGGGTCGGGATTGGCCGCCGTCTGGATCGCCAGGGCGATGTAAAACGGAACAAGGGTATCGGTGATGAGATGGTAGTGCCGCGCAAAGCCGCGCTGCCGCCCGTAGAGAAGCAGCGTATCCTTGCCCAAGCCATGCGCCCGCATCTGCTCAACAGTTGGCGCAATGCCACGACCAGCGCGGTGGTGAAGCCAGATCAGGCGATCCTTGCCGATGCCCCGCGGGATCAGCGGCGGCGGTTCCGGCAGCGCCGCGATCGCCTGACCATATTGGAAGGTCTCCCAGGCTTCGTCGATTTCCCGGTAGCAGGCGGCCAGGATCGCCTTCATGTCCTGCGATGACAGCCTTCTTTTCGGCTGCCTGTGCTTGTGCGAGTTCGGGAAGAGATAGGCCGGGATGGTGCGCGGACCGCCGAAGACGTCGGGATTGTCATGCGCGGCGCGCTCGATCAGGGGGCGTAGCAGCGACACTTGCCCCGCTAGGCTCTGCGGACCACGGGCCCGGTCATGCCGCTCCGCCATCCAGCCTGCGAAGCGCCGGAGCAAAGCGTCATCGAGGTCGCGCGCGGTCTCGACATCGCGACGATCGCGCAGGAACTCCGCGATTTCCTTCAGCGCATGCCATCGGGCCGTCCGGGTCTTCCTCGCCCCCGCGAGATCATGCACATGGAAAGCGCGCAGCAGAATGGCCGCCAGATCGGCGGGCACTCCCGCCAATTCGGCGATGTCGAAGGTCTGTTCGACATTTCCCCACGCGTCGTTGAAGATGACGCGGGCCGGCATCGCTGCGAGCGGCACCGTTTCGTCGACCGGCGCGAACCGGCGGTCGATTCTGGGCTTAGCCCTCATCCGGGATCACCTCGCCGTAAAGGAATGAAAGGCTTTCGGCGAGGTCGCGTTCGTGAAGCTCGACACAGCGAAGATATATCGCTGTCGTAGTGATCGAGGCATGTCCCATCAGAACCTGCAGAACCTTCAGCGGGTTGAGATCGGGATTGGAACGAGCCTGGTTTTGCAGGCGCACCAGCATCGACATCGCGAAGGTGTGCCTCAACCAATGAAGCGTTCCGTCGATGCCGGCGGCGGCGAAGCCCGCGGCCAGTTTCGCCGTCAGGCGTGCACGGCTGAGCGGAACGCCCTGCGCGTTGAGCAGAAGATTGTCCAGCGGCCGGTAGCCCGGGTGCCTGCCCCTGGCATGCCGGACAATGGCGCTCCGCACCTCGCCGATATACCAGTTCGTGCGGTCGATCAGCCGGAGCGGCGGATAAACGGTGCGCGGCTTGCTACCCTTCGTGATCGTCAGCGGTATGCCCACAAGAGGCTGCGACTCCGGATCGATGGCGAAGGAATCAGGAATGAGTCCGACGCTCAGTCCACACAGTTCCTTTCGCCGCAGACCGGCAGTCAGAGCCCATTCGGCAGCGAGCCGCGCCGTCGGATCGAGTTGCTTGAACAAGCCGGCCAACTCATCCCGGCGCAGGGGCCGCGGAAGCCGCTCGGCACTGCGCACTGTCAGCCGGTTAACCGCGGAGCGGAGCAGGCCCGATTGATGTTGCCAAATACCTAGCGTGATCTGGTCGACACGCCGAACCGGAGAGGCTGCCACAAGGTCGTGGTCTCGCGCCCAGTCATAGAAGCGGCAGACGGTCGAGACGCGTGCGTTGATCGTCGAACGGGCATAAGGTCGGCCGGTGTGCGGGCTTGGCGCTTCAAGCATCCGGTTCCGATACGCGGCGATTACACCTTCGTTGGCGTCACGCCATCCCTGGTTCGACTGTTCCAGGGAATCGAACCAGTCATAAAGGTGCTCGCCATATGTCCGCACCGTGTCGCCCGCCCGTGAGCGGCCGCGAACCACGGCATGCTCCATCAGCCAGGCGAAAGCCGGTTCGATGATCGCCATGTCGGCGTCCAGCAGAATCGGGAAGCCCTCGGGAATACCCGTCTCGCCCGGTATCGCTCGGATGATCGAAACCATAGACTTCGCACCCTTCAAATTCCACGGCGGCGCCCGCTGGTGCAATCCAGGCCGGCCGCCGCCAGCTTTTTGGATAGCGCGTCGGCCGGCCTGCATCGCACCAGCGCCAACGTCGTGCATCGACACTACCCAACAATGATGACGCTGAAGATACAGCGTCGAAACGCAACCTAAGAAGCTCTCCGCCTTAGCGTTGTCGTAAGGATTTCCGACACGGCTCATGCTCGCCTGGATGCCGTGAAGATGCAGAAGTTCGGAGTAGGCCCCGCAGGCATATTGAACTCCGCGGTCGGAATGATGCACGAGGCTCCCGGGAGGGGGCTGGCGATCGGTAATGGCCATCTCGAGGGCCTCGATGGCAAGGCTTGCTCTGAGATGCGTATCCAACGCCCATCCGACCACCCTGCGGCTAAACGCATCAAGCACAACGGCGAGGAAAGCAAACTCCTCAGCCAGATGCAGGAAGGTGATATCGGCAACCCATAGCTGGTTGACCCCACTAAGGATCATGCCCCTGGCAAGGTTCGGCACGACTTGCCAACCATGCCTCGAGTTCGTCGTTGCAGGAACAAAGGGTCGCGTGCGCAGGCACAGCAGATTGTCTTCACGCATGATGCGTAGAACGCACTTGTGGTTGACTTGCCACCCCTCCCGACGCAACAGGGCTCCGATCCGGCGGTAACCGTAGTGCGCGTTACCGAGAGCCACCTTTTGAATGAGATCGCGCAAACCTGTCTCGGCCCGACGCGGGGCCGAATCCAGCCAGTGACGGTAGTAGCTCGCGCGGCTGACGCCAGCGAGCCAGCACATTCGATCGATGTTGAATTCGCCTTGCGACAGGCCGGTCGTCATCTTTTCGATGACTTTGAAGATCCCGTTTCGCCAGGAGCGCTGCTCCGGCGCTGATCTTCCTCGAAGTGCCGCAAGGCTTCGCGAAAAAAATCGAGATCGAGCTGCTGTTGCCCGACTTTCTGCTCCAATTCCCTGATCCGGCGCCTGGCCTTGGTCAGTGCCTTTTCCTGAGGCGTCGGCAGATCGACTGAATTCTGCAGCTGCGCGGCCCCGTCTAGTCCTGCTGTCGATCTGGCCGGCCGGCCGCGCCGGCGGGACTTTAGATCGCCATAAAGCCTCAGGTGATCACGCCACTCGTAAAGTCGTTGACGACTGATGCCGGCCTCATCTGCCAATTTGCTGACGTTTTCGCCCGCCTCCATGCGCTGGAGCAGCTCCCGCTTTTGGTCTTCATCAATAAATCTTTGCCGTCCGGCCATACCCCAGTTTCCTCTCCTGCGGGGAAACTGTCCGCGATTTTCCTTGTCTCAGTCTGGGGGTGCACTCCACCACTGTCCGGGAATTAGCGGAACCCCTGTCCGGCTTTTGCG
>NZ_RZRY01000566.1:0-4147 GCF_003998035.1 Mesorhizobium sp. M2A.F.Ca.ET.039.01.1.1
GTTCAAGCGGGCCAAGCGGCAGCTCAAGCGGCTGCGCACCATGCTGGGCGCGGTGATCCGCAACATCACCCGCAAGATTGCCGGGCGGCCGGAACTTATGGCGCCCTTCGGTCTGCCGCTGTCGCTGGCCCGCCGCGTCGGGGACCAGCGCCAGCGTGAACGCGGCAGGAAGGTCTACTCCCTGCATGCTCCCGACTTCGAATGCATCGGCAAGGGCAAGGCCCGCAAGGCCCTATGAATTCGGCGCCAAGCTCTCGGCAACACGGCTTCGCCTCACATAGCCATCTATTGGCAACGAATTCGTCCCTGCTGCTGGTCCCACAGCATCGGAGCACTCCCGCCCTGCAGCAGCGTCGAACGTCCCATTGACAGTCCGCGCGCCAATCCAGCAGCCGAGCCAATGAAAAAACCACCGCCGGCCCACGTCAACTGCTCCCATTTCGCTGTCTGCCCGACGGTTGCGGCTGAGCTGACGGCGTTAGCCGGCGGCCCATATCGGGGGCTAGCGACTCGAACTTTTCGCGCAGCTCCTCCGTCAGCGCTCTTGCGTCGGCGTCACTGTCAACCACGCGGGGGTTGAGCAATATCAAGAGCTCAGTCCGTTCCTTGCCGTATTCCGTGCTGCGAAACAGTTCCCCTAAAAGCGGAATGTCCTTCAGGACAGGGACCCCAGAATTGGCTTGGTTGGTGCTATCTTGCATTAATCCGCCGATTGCGATCGTGTCGCCGTTTCGGGTTAATACGGTACTCTGGAGGCGGCGCACCGAGATCACCGGGGATTGAACATTGGTAAGCGTGTTCCTGTTGCCGGTGCTGACCTCCTGAAACGTGTCGAGTGTTATACTACCACCGGCACCGATTCTGGGCGTAACAGCCAAGATCACCCCTGTGTCGCGCATCTCGACGTCGCTCACGATCGGTGAGTTCTCGCTTGCGGTGGATTGCGATGATCGAACGAGGATCGGGACCTGATCGCCCACCTGGATCGTGGCGGTTTGATTGTCGACCGCAAGAATGCGCGGCGCGGAGACAACCTTGACCTCCCCAAGCGCGCTTAACCCATGCAACACAATGTTGACGTCCGTGTTGGGAAAGACATACGACAAACCATCTCGAGCTGCGCCCAAGCTCTTCGTGGAGAGAAGATAGTCCACGCCGTAGCGCAGACCATTATTCAGGCGCACCTCGGCAACAATGGCTTGGATGAGAACCTGCCGAGGCTTGACGTCGAGTTGACGGATCGCGGCCTCAACGATCTTGTAGTCGTGCGGTGCTGCAAGTACTACGAGCGCGTTCTGTCCGGGGTCCGCCTGGATCCGCACCGGCGCCGAGAGGCCAAGACGGTTCGCTGACATCACCATTTCGCCCATCGGATGCGTTCTCGAGACGGTCGCATCTGGCATTTCGGCCGGCAGACCTGGCGCATTGACTGGCAGGCTAGCTTGATTGGATACGCCGCTTCCCAGCGATAGGTTGCCGAACATTCCCGCGGGCTGTGCAGGCGGGACAGCACTGGGCGCCTCAGCGACAAACGTTTGCGCCAGCACATGCGCCGCTTCCGAAGCCCGCCGGTAGAGCAGTGGACGCACGTGAATGTTTGCCGTCGCCTCCGAGGCACTATCCAGTTTAGCGATCGCCTGGCGGACTTGCTTGAGAGCTGCAGGATCTTCTGCCACAACAAGGATACCATTCAGTCGCTCTAGCGCCGCAAATTGGACAAGCCCTCTCTCTTGGCCATTTTGCGTAAACAACAAACTGAGTTCTCGCTCAATTTCGGCCGGGCTCGCTTGAAATAGCGGATACACCGCGAATGACTTGTGAAGCATGACGTCGGTATCAAAGAGGTAGACCAGTTCCCGCACAGAACTCAGTGATCCGGGAGGGCCACTGACAACAATTCCTCTTCCTCCGGGCGCTAGCGTGAGATGCACACCCTCCTGCAGGTTCGGTCGGATTACCCCGATGACCTCAGTCGGATCAACATACCGCACCGGAATAATTTGAAAGCCGCTCTGGATGCCGCCCGCGAGGTCAGCCAAGCGACCCACCCGCACTCCTTGTTCACCCGCAGCCAGTCCATAGCCGTGCGGCGCAAGGGCTTTGTCCAGAAGCCTCGGCACCTCACTCACGGGCACCTGACCGGCTGTCTGAAGGGTCATTTTCCCTCCAACGCCAGGATCGATCACAACGGCCATGCTCATGATATCACCTACGATATCGTGCACCACCTGGCGAATGTCGGCATTCGCATAGTCAAGGCTCACCCGCCTGCTATCCGACACCACCGGCAGCTTCCGCTCCCCTGTGATTGCCACTGGCTGGGCTTGCCTCTGCCCAAGCACTTCAAAGCCGTTAGTCTGCGGTCCGCGACGTTCTCGCACAGACGCGCGGTCAGGCGGGACGAAAAACGGCCTATTCAGCAAAACCCCGCGCTCGGCAATCGCACCACTGCCGTTGCACCCCCATAAAGGTAACAGCAACCAGAGGAGACAAAGTAATTTAGTAGTTCTGCCTGCAAGAGCCAGCTGCTCATCCTTTAGGTGACTAGCTACAAATGCCGCTAGATTCCCGGGCAAGGAGCCTCGGCCTTGCATCCGCTCTTTACCTGATATTGGCGAGGATGTTCTCTTTGGCTTTGCCAGCTTTGGCCAACAAATTGGTCGCGAGCTCAAGACAATTCTTTACCTTGTCCATCAAGGACTGCAGGCGAATCAAATCCATCTGCGACTCGCTATTTACGGTATCGATGCGCGCTTTGAGATTGGCGATGGCAGCATCGAACTCCGACTGAATGCCGGCGGTATCGTTTCCGAGCTGCTCGATAGGGATGCCGTTCTCGAGCATCCACTGATGGACCTCGTGGGTCTTGCCCTGCCCGTCCACAAATGTGCCATACTGTATGATTGCCTTGTCGTTAGGCGGCCGGTTGGCGCGTATCGCGGCCAGAGCGGAGTTAGCATCTGTCAGCCAATCGGTTCGCTTCCGCATCTCGTCGAATTCGTCTCTAACTTGATCCTCGAGACAATAAGAGGCTGTTCCAAAAAGAGGTGAGTGATTTCAGCGGGTTGTGATTCTGTCGGATTGCTGAGATTCGACGGAGATCATGATGCCCTGGACCGAAACCACTCGCCCCCAGTATGAACGGCGCTGCCCGCGCTACGCAAGCGACCTGACGGATGCGGAGTGGGCGCTGATCGAGCCGCTGATGCCGGCAGCGAACCGGATTGGGCGGCCCCGCAAGACGGACCTGCGCGAGGTTGTGAACGCGCTGCTTTACATGGCTTCGTCGGGCAGAGCATGGCGGCTTTTGCCGAAGGACTTCCCACCGTTCTCGACGGTGCAAGAAGTACTTCTGGCGCTGGCGGGACGGAGGATTGCTGCGCGCCATCAACAATGAACTCGTCATGGCGGCGCGCGAACGGGAAGGCCGGGCGGCAAGCCCGTCCGCCGGCGTCATCGACAGATGGGGTATTCGGCTTGAGCCTCATCGTTTGGCGGTGATGCCATCAAGGTGCTGCGCTTCGAGCTGATGATAAAACGTGGTCGGTTCCCTGGAACAGCCACAAGCCATCAGGAAGGAGAAGCGCAGCATGAAACATTATGCAGGATTGGACGTCTCGGTGAAAGAGACCGCAATTTGCATCGTCAACGAAACGGGCGGCCGCGAGGTGAAAGTGCCGACTCATCCTAAGGATATTGCGTGGGTGCAAGGATCCCGCCTCGCGGTTGGAACGTGTCGGGCTTGAAGCCGGACCTTTGTCGCAATGGCTGTTCGAGGGGCTTGCCAAAGCCGGCTTGCCAGTGGTTTGCATTGAGACGCGTCACGTCAACGCATTCCTGAAGGCGCAGCCGAACAAGACCGACCGCAATGATGCGCGCGGGATCGCGCAGATGATGCGGGTCAATCTGCTCCGCCCGGTGCATGTCAAGACCCTGACGAGCCAGAAGCGCCGGGCGCTGCTGACGGCGCGCAAGCTCTTAAAGGACAAGGCGATTGCCATCGAGAATGACATCCGCGGGCTTTTGCGCAACTTCGGTCTCCAGGTTGGCAAGGTCGGTGCGGTCAAGTTTGAGGAGCGGATCCGCGAGCTCACCGAAGGCATGCCCGATCTGGCCGAGATCGTCGAACCGTTGCTCGACGCGCGCC
>NZ_RZRY01000567.1:0-4140 GCF_003998035.1 Mesorhizobium sp. M2A.F.Ca.ET.039.01.1.1
CGAAGCGATTCAAGAGGGAGAACCCTCTGGTCATTTTGCGGTATTTTCTTCTCAGAACTCGAAGTTTAGGTACACCTTCAACAAGATCCGGGAAGTAAAATCGCACAGGATCGGGGAACTCTTTGCAGCATACCGGGATATACTCTGGGATGATGGGCGGCATAAATACAATGTCAGCTCTTTCATCGGTGAAATAGACGAGATCCTTCTCGGAGAGCGTTTCAGCACCTTTGACCAGAACACCCTGGACAATCTTATCGGTACCTTGCGCCAGCGCGGGAACAGCAACGCAACCATCAATCGCAAGATGGCTGCACTCAGCAAGCTGCTGCGCAAGGCTCACAAGATGGGAGATATCCACAGCCTGCCTGAGTTCCGCCGCCAGAAGGAGCGGGCAGGACGGATTCGTTTCCTAGAAAGGGACGAAGAGGCAAGGCTGTTCGCCGCCATCAGGAGCCGCAGCGAGGATGCTTACAGGCTCTCCGTCTTCCTGGTCGATACCGGCTGCCGCCTCGGCGAGGCGCTCGGCCTGATCTGGAACGACATCCAGGAGCATCGCGTCTCCTTCTGGATCACCAAATCCGGCCGCAGCCGCACCATTCCGATGACCGAACGGGTCAAGGAGGTGATTAAGCTGCCGCCGAACACCGAAGGACGCCGGCCGAAGGGCCCGTTCACCAAGCTCAGCCAAGCGCAGTACCGCGCGATCTGGAACGAGGCGAAGACGGAAGTCGGTCTCGGCGCCGATGAGCAGGTGGTGCCGCACATCCTGCGTCACACTTGTGCTTCCCGCCTCGTTCAGGGCGGTATCGACATCAGGCGCGTCCAGATGTGGCTTGGCCACCAGACGCTGTCGATGACCATGCGTTACGCGCACCTCGCCACCAACGATCTTGATGGCTGTGTCGTCGTTCTCGAGAAGCCGCGTGCCGATCAGGCGCCGAGCGCCGCGGAGAACTCCGTCTTTGCCTCTCCCCTGACCGCGCCGTCACCTGGCAAAGCCGCTCGCAAGGAGAGCGGAGCGGAGCCGGCAAAGGCGCGGCGCAAGAGCTCCAAGGGCAAATAGGCACGCGCCGCGTGCCGGAGAATATATATTTTATTGACAAGCCCGAGGTTGAATTAGTCTCGGGCTTTACTTTGTTTTGATTCGCGCTCTGCCCGATCGAGGAAATCCGCAATCTCCCGCAGCAGAGTGCCGGTTTCCAGAAAGGGAGCGTGTCCCTGACCTTCGACGGTGATCGTCTCCATGCCGGGATGACGTCTTCCCATCTCCTCGACGCTCGCAGCTGATAATAGTTTTGAATTGCCGCCGCGAATGGCAAGCAGCGGCACGGCGGCCAAAGCATCGAACTGCGGCCACAGACGCGGCAACGGCTTGCTGAAATCGATGCCGGCCAGCGTGTCGACCAGGGCTGGATCGAAATCCGGCACCCAGCCGGCCGCCGTCTCACGGCAGATTGCCCGCACCATCCGGGCCCAGTCGGCGTCGGTAAGCGCCGGGAAATCGGCGCCATGCACGCGCCGCTGGGTATCCACCGCCTCGGCGAACGTCTTCGGTTTCGGCGCACGGTCGAGATAGGAGCGGATATGGGCTAGACCCTCCGTCTCGATCACCGGCCCGATATCGTTCAGCACGATGGCCTTCAGCACGGCCGGCTTCAGCGCGCCGAGCACATGGATGATCAGGCCGCCACGCGACGTGCCGACGAAGGCTGCCTGCTCGACGCCGAGCGCCGACATCCCGGCAAGCACGTCGCCGGCCTCGACCCCGACATTGTAGTGGCCGATATCGGGATCGTGGTCCGACTGGCCCCGGCCGCGGTAGTCGAACGCGATGACCTTGCGGGGGTTCTCCACCTTGCTGGAAAGATGGAGCGCCAATTCATGGAAGTCGCGGGCATTGCGGGTGAGGCCCGGCAGGCAGATGACCGGCCAGCCGCCGGTGTTCGCCTCGCCATAGATCCGGGCATGGAGCTTCAAGCCGTCAGCTGCGGGATAGAAGAAGTCGGAGAAACCTTCGTCGCTCGCCATGCTGTCCTCGCTTGGGGGGTGACCGACAGCTACAGGCGAGGGCAGGGATCGTCAAACGGGTAGCTCTTTCCTTCTCCCCTTGTGGGGTGAGAAGCGGCCGCGTTAGCGGACGAAAAGCCAATTGCTTGGCTTTTCGAGCTTCGAACGCCCTGAGCCTGCGAAGGGCCGGGTGGTGGCCGATCCCCGGCCGGGTCCCCGCTGCTCCGCAGCGTCCCGGCGTTCGCCGGCCTTTCATCGTGCCAGTGGCACGATGAACTCGCCTTCGGGGAACCGGCTGCTCACCCCACAAGGGGAGAAGGGAAGGACGCCGGCTCAACTCCGCCCGTTCACAAGGTCCCCCACGATGTCGTACTTCCCCGAAATACGCATCTTGTAGACCTCGTAATTTTCCATCACGCGCTGCACGTAACTTCTTGTTTCCGTGTAGGGAATCCGCTCGATCCAATCGACCACCGCGTCCACGTCCTTGCCGCGCGGATCGCCGTATTTCGCCACCCACTGGGCGGCGCGGTTGGGGCCGGCATTGTAGCCGGCGAAGGTTAGCACATAGGAGCCGCCGAAGCGGTCGAGCTGCTCGCCGAGGAAAGCCGAGCCCAGCGTTGCGTTATAGCCGGCATCGCTCGTCAGCCGCGCCTGCGAGAAACTCATGCCGGTCTTCTTCGCCAACTGCTTGGCCGTGCCCGGCATCAACTGCAGCAGGCCGCGCGCGCCGGCGCTGGAGACGGCGCCGACATTGAACTCGCTTTCCTGGCGGGCAATGGCGTAGGCGAGCGCCTTGCCGGATCCGGAAATGTTGGCCGAATCGGGAATGACGCCGAGCGGATGCGACAGCGCGCCAACATCGATGCCGCGTTGGGCGGCGATCTTGCCGACCTTCAGCGCCATGAAATGGTTGCCTTGCTTTTCCGCCAGCACCGCAAGCAGCGCCAGCTCGCCCGGGCTGGTCAGCTGTCCGGCAAGGTCGCGATAGAGCGTCTCGGCATAGCGGTCATAGCCCGCCTCCTGCAGCCGCTTGATCGCGCTCACCGCCTCGCGGCCATCAAAACTCAGGCGGTCGGCCGCGCTCGGTTTCGGATAGGCGATGTTGAGTGTCCTCAACCCCACGCGCTCGCCGGCGAGCTGGCCATAGAAGGTCGTGCCGTAGCTGGCCGCGCGCGTGAAATAATCCTTGGCGCTGCCCGGACCGCCGACTTCCGCGGCGCGGCCGAGCCAGTAATAGGCGCGCGACAGCGACACCGGTCCCTGCGCGAGCTCGGTGATCTGCTTGAAGTGAGTGGCGGCGGTCGCCGGATCGTTGAGGCCGCGCAGCCCGTACCAGCCGGCATGGAATTCGGCCTCGGCGGCATTGGCCGGGCTTTCGGCCGCATGCATGGAGACGATTCTGTAGGCGGTCTTCATGTCGCCCTGGTCGACCAGCTCGCGCGACAACACGCGGCGCTCCACCCACCAGGCATCGGGGTCGACCAGCGAATCGCGGTCGGTCGGCGCCTTCATCACGACAGCAGCGGCTTCAGTGAATTTCTGCTGCTTGCGCAGATATTCCGCCTCGGCGAAGAAATAGCCGGCCGAGCGTTGCGCCGCCGGCACCGCCTTCAACAGTTTGGCGGCGTTCTTGTCGCCCTTGTCGGCCGCCGCCCACGCATCGGCCAACGGCTGCGCCCCGGCGAGCCCGGCGACCCGCAGCGCGGAGGACGGCCGGTCGGCATAGAACATGCGCTCCATGCGGTAGCGATGGTCGGCCGCGGGGATCAGCGCGCCGAACTCCTTGATGATGGCGTTCTCGTCCTTGGCTTCCAGCTTTTCGCTGCGCCAGAACGGCACCAGCACCGCGCGCGCCGCGGCCTGGTTGCCGAGCGCTACCTGCGAGCGGGCAAGGATGATCACGCCCTCCGGCGTCAGTGGCTGGCTGCGGCCGAAGGCCTGCACCACCACTTGCGGCGGCGGGTTTTCGCGATAGAGCGCGCGTTCGCTGTTCTTGCGCAGGGCGATCGTGCCCGGCCAGCCGGGAAGCATCTTGGCGGCATCGGCAATCTCGCCGCTCGGCACCTGGTCGCCGCCATAAAGCGCGATCGCCCAGGCCAGGATGTGCCGGTCGAGCGAAGTGGCGGG
>NZ_RZRY01000568.1:0-4126 GCF_003998035.1 Mesorhizobium sp. M2A.F.Ca.ET.039.01.1.1
TTCCTGGGCTATTCCAGGCTGGTCTTCGACCGCTGAGACCGCTTGGAAATTCCACTCTGGCGGCTATCTGTTGGCGGCTTCTCCGCTTCCGGTGCTCACGGACGCGAAGTCCGCTCCGCTCCGGTTCTCAAAACCACCACCATATGACTCGCCAGAGCGAATTTCGAAACGGTCTCTAAGCTTCTGCACCAAGCGAGCACGATTGGCAGGAGCCGCCGATTTCCTTATATCGACGGCTGAGTTTCCCCGGAGAGGAAAAATGCCGCTCAAGATCGCCGTCCAGATGGACCATGTCTCCACCGTGTCGATCGCCGGCGACACCAGCTTCGCGGTGTCGCTGGAAGCGCAGCGGCGCGGCCACAAGCTTTTCCACTACACGCCCGACCGGCTGTCGATGCGGGACGGCAAGGTGTTCGCGCGCGTCGAGGAGATGCAGGTGCGCGACGAGAAGGGCAACCATTATTCGCTGGGCGAGAAGGTGCGCACCGATCTCTCCGAGATGGACGTGGTGCTGCTGAGGCAGGATCCACCCTTCGACATGAACTACATCACCACCACACACATATTGGAGCGCATCCATCCGAAGACGCTGGTGGTCAACGATCCGGCCTGGGTGCGCAACAGCCCGGAAAAGATTTTCGTCACCGAGTTCCCGGACCTGATGCCGGAAACGCTGATCACCAAGGATCCCCAGGAGGTGGCGGCCTTCCGCAAGGAATTCGGCGACATCATCGTCAAGCCGCTCTACGGCAATGGCGGCGCCGGCATCTTCCACCTGCACGAGGCCGACCGCAACCTCGCCTCGCTGCTCGAGATGTTCGGCCAGCTGTTCCGCGAGCCCTATATCGTGCAGCGCTACCTCAAGGACGTGCGCAAGGGCGACAAGCGCATCATCCTGATCGACGGCGAGCCGGTCGGCGCCATCAACCGCGTGCCGGCCGAGCACGATTCGCGCTCCAACATGCATGTCGGCGGCCGCGCCGAGAAAACCGAGCTGACCGAGCGCGAACGCGAGATCTGCGCCCGCATCGGGCCTTCCCTGAAAGAACGCGGCTTCATCCTGGTCGGCATCGACGTGATCGGCGACTACATGACCGAGATCAACGTCACCTCGCCGACCGGCATCCGCGAGGTCAAGCGCTTTGGCGGGGCGGATATCGCGGCCCTGTTCTGGGATTGCGTGGAGGAGAAGCGGGGGTAATTCTCTTCACGATGCAGGCGGCGTTCCATCGGGCCCGTCGTGTCGCCGAATAAGGTAACGGGGCTTCCGCCTGCAGTGGACGACGAACTATTTTGGGGGGCGAGATGCCAATGTGCTGCCTATGACCGGAAATGCTCCCGCGCTCTATCCACAACTGGGCCTGACTCCCCGTTTTCCAAGGCTCGCAATTTCATGGTAATTGTCACCGCAAGCGACAATAACTTTGTGCCCGGGCTTTTTCTATTCATCTTTTCTGCCTGGATTCATAATCGCGAGGCGAAATTCGTCGTCATCGATGCAGGAATAGAGCCTGCGAGCGTGATAGAGCTTCGCCGTTTTTGCGAACGAAACGGAATTGACTGTCAGTTGGTGCAAGCGGACGGCAAGCGGATTTCCGATCTGCCGACAAGAGGCAAGCTGCTGACGACGGCCGCATATGCCCGAATACTCATTCCCGAGATATTGCCTGATTGCGACAAGGCCATCTATTTGGATGCGGATACGCTGGTGGTGTCCGATCTCGGTGCCCTCTGGTTGGCGGACCTGGGCGACAATTTGGTCGCCGGCGTGGTTGACGGCTTCGTAGAGCAGGAGGAACTCGACGACATCGAAATGTCCCGGAATGAATATATCAATTCCGGCGTTCTGGTGATGAATCTCGTCGCCTGGCGCAGGGAAGGCATTGCGGACAGGGTCTTTGCGACGGTTCGTGAAACCGCCAAGTCGCGATACCTCGACCAGACGGCCTTGAACACGGTGGTGCGCGGACGAGTTCTCTTCCTCGGCAGGGAATGGAATTTCTTTCAGAGCGCTATGTGGAAATCGAACGGCGACTTCCCAAGGTGATCCACTATGCAGGGTCGGCCAAGCCCTGGCGCTACAGGCGCGTGCCTTTTGCCGATGTTTTCAATTTCTACAGAACCCTGTCGGGTTCGGATATCCCGGAGGGGACGCTGCTTTTGAAATCCGCTCGTAGGCGCAAGATGATCCTTGGCCTTATCGGGCTGCGCAGAAAATACTGGTCCTCCGCCCTGGCGACTTACTACTACCACCGTCGATTTACCAAGCCGCATCTGCGAAGCCTTGGTAAGATGTTCTCGAAGGTTCCGTTGCCGCCGCAGCACTCGACTGCCGCGCGGGAACGAGACGCGCAGTTGCTGACGTTCTCGTAATGTTCTTGCCCAAAGCGAAAATCTGTGGTTGTCTAGCCTGATTTCACTCGCGGCCTGATCGCAAGGCCATGTGAGCTGGTATTCCGGGGGCTTAAATGGTGGCGCGGGTTCGCACGGTGGCTTTCCAGGGCATCGAGGCCTTGCCGGTCGATGTCCAGGTGATGGTCGGGCCTGGCAAGGTCGGCATGCAGATCGTCGGCCTGCCGGACAAGGCGGTGGCCGAGAGCCGCGAGCGCGTGCAGGCAGCGCTGCATGCATCCGGCCTGTCGATGCCGTCGAAGAAGGTGACGGTGAACCTCGCGCCGGCGGACCTGCCCAAGGAAGGTAGCCATTACGACCTGCCGATCGCGCTCGGGCTGATGGCGGCGCTCGGCGCTATCCCTGGCGACATGCTCACCGGCTATGTGGTGCTGGGCGAATTGTCGCTCGACGGCACCATCGCCGGCGTAGCCGGGGCGCTGCCGGCGGCGATCGGCGCCAATGCCGAAGGCAAGGGCCTGATCTGCCCCTTCGCCTGCGGACCGGAAGCGGCCTGGGCAGGCAAGGATTTCGATATATTGGCGCCGCGCAGCCTGATCGCGGTCGCCAACCATTTTCGCGGCACGCAGGTGCTGTCGCGGCCCGAAGCCGGCATCCAGCTTGCGGCGCGCGACCTGCCGGACCTCGCCGACATCAAGGGCCAGGAGAGCGCCAAACGGGCGGTCGAAGTGGCTGCCGCGGGCGGGCACAACCTCTTGATGGTCGGGCCGCCGGGCTCTGGCAAGTCGATGCTGGCGCAAAGGCTGCCCTCGATCCTGCCGCCGCTGGCGCCGAAGGAACTGCTCGAAGTTTCGATGATCGCGTCGGTCGCCGGCGAGCTCGGCGAGGGCAAGCTGACCGACCGGCGGCCGTTCCGCGCGCCGCATCACTCCGCCTCGATGGCCGCGATGGTCGGCGGCGGACTGCGCGCGCGGCCAGGCGAGGTGTCGCTCGCCCATCACGGCGTGCTGTTCCTTGACGAGCTGCCGGAGTTCACACCGCAGACGCTGGATGCGCTGCGCCAGCCGCTGGAGACCGGCGACTGCATGATCGCGCGCGCCAACCACCGCGTCACCTATCCGGCGCGCATCCAGCTGGTGGCGGCGATGAATCCGTGCCGCTGCGGCATGTCGGGCGAGCCCGGCTATCGCTGCCTGCGCGGCGACCGCTGCCGCACCGAATACCAGGCACGCATTTCTGGCCCGCTGCTCGACCGCATCGACCTTCGGATCGAAGTGCCGGCGGTGTCGGCGAGCGACCTGATCCGGCCCGACAAGGCCGAGACAAGCGCTGCGGTGGCGCAGCGCGTGGCGCGTGCGCGAGCCATGCAGCGCGAGCGGCTGGAAAGGCTGGGCGCCGGCGCCACCACCAACGCGCATTGCCCGCCTTCGATCATCGAGGAGATCGCCAAGCCCGATGCCGCCGGACTGACGCTGCTCAAGGACGCCAGCGAGAAGCTCGGCTTTTCCGCGCGGGCCTATCATCGCGTGCTCAAGGTGGCGCGCACGCTGGCCGACCTTGACGCCAGCGAGACCGTCGGCCGCATCCATCTCGCCGAGGCGATTTCCTATCGCATGAGCGCCGAGCGGATGGCGCAGGCGGCGTAGTCAAGGAACTCGCAAGGAGGCCGAGTCGGTTTCTTCGCTCCTGAGTTCCTCTTCAATCGGCCTCGGGGATCAGCTTCTGCAGCGTCGGCGCCAGGATCATGCCGAACGTCAGGACATCGCCATAGGCA
>NZ_RZRY01000569.1:0-4125 GCF_003998035.1 Mesorhizobium sp. M2A.F.Ca.ET.039.01.1.1
ATCGTGTATCGATAGCGCCTTCTGATCAGTGGAGCCGGCTTCGTTTGATACGGTCGATAAAGGTGCTCACGATGCATCCGGCCGATTTCCAGGACGTCCCGGAAACCCTCGGTCGTAATCATCGCCGCGTCAGGGAAGCTACGCTCGATAAGTGCGTTTGTTGCAGTAGTGGTTCCGTGAACGAGTAGAGAAATCTCGTTTGGCTTCAGCTCGGCATTGGCGATTGCGTTGAGCACTCCCTTTGATCGCTCTTCGGGCGTTGTCAGAACCTTTCCGGTTCGCTCCTCTCCCGTAGAAGTGTTCACCGCAAACAGATCGGTAAAGGTTCCTCCAACATCAATTCCAACCTTCCACATTGACGCTCCCCTTTGATCGTTGATCAAGGATTTGCCGTCAAAATATGACGCCTGTCAACCCCATTTTTCGCGATTGTCCGCCAGTTCCGAAAAAATGCTCTTTGATCGTTGATCAAGCAATGCGTTCGCGATATGTGTGACTGGCCTTGTCTTCTCCTGGAGTCACAATGCCTGCTACCACTTTGCCTTCGCTGAAGCCGCGGCAGACCAATTCGGACCTTGAGCACGTCTACGAGGAGCTGAAGCGGTCGATAATGATGGCGGAGTTTTCGCCGGGCCAGAAGCTAAAATTGGAAGAACTTGCGAACGCTTTTGGGACTAGCCACATGCCGGTTCGTGAAGCGCTCAATCGCCTTGTAATGGCACGTGCGCTCGAGTCAGCGCCGCGCCGTTCAATGTTCATTCCGGACGCCAGTGTCGAACGACTTCGGAACCTTTTGTCGTTGCGCACGGATCTTGAAGGCAAGGCCGTTGGGATGACCGTCGCACAGAGACTTCCGAACCTCGCGGACATTTTGGCGCAAATCAACGCCAGAATGGATTTGGAAGCAGCCCGCGGCGCTCTGGGGACAAAGACCTATCTCCAGCTCAATCACCGATTCCACTTTACCCTTTACGAGCGTTGCGGCAACCCGGAGCTCGTGAACCTCATTGAACTTTTGTGGATGCGCTACGGTCCGCTGCTCAGCCTGCTAAAGACCACACCAATATCTTTCTCAGGGCATCGGCACCACGCTGAGATAATTGATGCGGTTCGGGAGAGTGACAAAGACTCCGCCGTCAAGAGCTTGGTCGCGGACTTGGAGGAAGCCGGCAACGCCATCGCCAGTGCGGACGCATTCAGGCTCTCCGCGAGAACGTAGCGTGGTCGTGGACTGCAAACTTTTAGCCCTCCGTCGCGCTGGACGCCCTTCTTCGTGCCGTTCAAGCTGGTGCCTAAGAATTTCACGGAGGTGCGGCCAGGAACCAATACTCAGCGTCGGTAACCTGGGCCAACCCTAGCGCGCCGAGAAGCGTCATAACGCGTTTCGGCTGAAACTTTGTCGGTAGGCTCGTCTTCCGAGCGGGGCGCATCGGAATTCCGCCCAAGCCCAGACGGGCCCCGCATCCATCTCTTTCCGCGCCTCGATCAGTGTGACGCCCCAGCCCGCTTCGCCGTCGAGGATCGCCCAGTCTCGGGCCGCGATCGCCACGGATGCCCGGATGGACGATCAGGCAGAGCGTTCCGCGCCAAACATCGGCCGGTATCGGCCGCTTGAGGAAGGGCGCGATCACGAGGTCCGGCCAAAAGAGAACGACCGCCTCGCGAGTGAAGTCGTCATGGATGCCGAGCTCGACCGTCACTTCGTGACAACTGTCTCAGGTCGACATGCAGGCGCTGGGAGAGCGAGTTGAAATTGTGGCAGAGAAGCAGGATGCGCCACGACTGCCACCAGAAGCTCCGAAGCCTAAAGGCCAGCGGTCGATCCGTTCGGCCGATATTGAAGTCACCAGATCAGCCTACCGCGGAAGGCCAAATAGGAGCTATTCAGTTTACTAGCTTTGCAGTCCTTCGGGGCAGGCGGCTTCGCAAGACGGGTCGTCGTCCGAAAGGCGGAGATGAACAGGCCAGCAGCAGTGCGTTTAAATCACCCGAGCTCGTGGATGGCCACGTTAGGAACAACCGCTTTTGCGATGTCGCATAGGTGCCGGTGATGGGTGAGATAAATCACCTGGCCAACACGGGCCATTTCTCCGAACAGGCGGAAAACTTCTTCCGACCGGAGATGATCGAAGGTTTCCATGATGTCGTCGGCTATGAAAGGAACTGCCGGCCTGAGCTTGGCAAACTCATAATACCCGGCGAGGCGTAGAGCCAGGTAGAGCTGGAATCGCGCGCCTTTCGACAAAGCGTCAGCGACCTTTGACTGGCCATCCCGCTGCGTGGCAATGAGCACCTCCCCGCCCTTTACCGGCTGGGTCGTCAAGCCTGTGTACTGGCCGCGCGTTATAAGTGCGAAGGCGTCGGACGCCTCGCTCATCATTCCAGAGCGGTGACGTTCGCGATAAACTCGGAGCGCGCTCGCTGCGGACATCACACCGAGCTTCAATTCGATATAGCGGACAGCCTTCTCCTCAATTTCGAGAAGGACGGTGCGACGATCGGCATCGATCCGGGCGACTGCGCTATCGCCGCCAATCGCATCGAGCTTGTCGGTCGCCCGGGTACGCCGCACGAGTTGCTGTTGCAATGATTCATCGAGGTCGGCGAGGCGCCGCTCGTTTTCGGCCTTTTCAATTGCGAGCCCATCGAGATCGAGCTCTTCGAGCAACGACTGCGCCTGGGGGAAGTCGGCGGCGAGCTCGCTCGTCAGCCGTTCTTCAAGCTCGGCCACGGCACTCTGCAGGCCGTCTCGCTCGCGAAGCTGTTCATCGCGCTCCACGACCTCCCGCAGAGTTTTCACCCCAAAGGCATCGAGTACTTCCTGCTTCGTGGTCTCGTGTGCCGCGACATCAGCGTTCAGTGCCTCTCGAACGTCCTTCAACTTTTGAATATCAAGGAGGAGATTTGCCCTCGCCTCACCGGCACGCTCGGCTTGCTCTAGACGCTCTGTCAGCCTGACGCTCACCTGCTCTGGGGCTTTGTCGCTTGCACGCTCGCCGGCCTGCGCACCAAGGCGGGCCACCTCTTCAGCAAATACAGTCCTATCCGCCTCCATCTTGCGGATGCGGATCCGCATGGCCTCACGATCCTGCAGGGCCTTGGACATCTCTGACAACTGATCGAGCACGCTGCCAAGCCCAGTCCCGGCAACGCCTTCTTCGAGCCAAGTGCCCCTCAGCGTTTCCTTGACCTCGGCCTGCCATGCATCTTCTCGCCTCTCGGCATTTTCAACAGCGAGCCGTCTGGCAGCCAGCTCCTCTTCCTTCGCGGCGACGCTCCTCAGCGCTTCCGCGCGTTCCGCGTCGATCTTCGCCTGCCTGTCCAGAAAGCGGTCGGCCGCGACCACCATTGCCTCCAGGCCCTCACCAGCTTCGGGCTGAATTCCAACGCTTTGGAGAGCCGAGGCCAACCCGAGACGAATCCGCTCTCCTTCGGCTGTTGCGCGTTCAATCCTTCCGCGTGCGAGCAAGATGTCGTCCCAAGCGGCAAGCGCGTCAGCTCTCGCGGAAAGGCACTCCTCGAGAAGTCCAATCAGCAGCTCGAGCGCCTTCGCCTGGCAATCCTCAAGCAAGGCGCTGGCCATTCGCTTGATTTCACCGGACGCCATTTCTGCCCGCTCAGCCACCCCGGCAAGCTGACCGCTCACGCGTTCTATGGCCGCTTCGGTCTCGGCAGCCTTTTGCTTGATTGCACGCAGATCCGCGAGCTCGCCGGCATGGGCCAAGCGAGCCGCTCCGACATGATCGTCCTTGGTCAATGCCGCAACAAAGACATCTGCGGTTTCGGCCTTGAGGTCCGCCCGGTGGTTTCGCCAGGCCTCGTTTCTCTCACGTCGTATGGCTGCGGCTGTGTCATCGTCGGCGAGATCGACCGAGGCGCGGACAGCTGCCAGCCGTGACGAAGTAGTTGCCCGATTTTGTTCATGCCCAGCCAGACGCTCGGACAAGACCGCCTTGTCCCTTTGAAGGTCCGCGGCCAATGTCTTCCAGGCAGCCACCTGCGTCGGTGGCGGAGCCGATATCTTCGAAAGTGCGTGCGCGTCTCCCGACCACGGCTGGAGGCGCCGCATCGCCTCCGCCAGCTTTGTTTGCCGCTCGTCCTCAAACGCGCTCGCCTCTCTTATCT
>NZ_RZRY01000056.1:0-16827 GCF_003998035.1 Mesorhizobium sp. M2A.F.Ca.ET.039.01.1.1
GCTGATCGAAACGTGATCCGGGAGGCAGGTCGTCTGCCTCCCGGTTTCTCTTTCCAGGGGACGGTCCATGGCTTCGCAGGAAATCCTTCGCGAGGAGCCGACCCGCGGCTCCTTCATCAATGACCCGAGAATACGCAGCCTGTTCTTTCAGACGCTGGTCGTGATCCTGCTGTTCATCTCGATCTGGTGGATCGTCCACAACGTCATCGAAAACCTCCAGCGCCTGCACATTGCATCAGGCTTCGGCTTCCTGAAGAGCAGGGCCGGCTTCGACATCTCCGACACGCCGATCGCCTACACGTCTGACTCGACCTATTTCCGTGCGCTGGTCGTCGGTCTGCTCAACACGATCATCATTGCCGTCGCCGGCATCGTGCTTGCCACCATCGTCGGCTTCCTCATCGGCATAGGACGCCTGTCGCAGAACTGGCTGATCCGCAAGATCTGCACGGTTTATGTCGAGATCTTCCGCAACATCCCGCCGCTGCTGGTCATCTTCTTCTGGTATTCCGGCGTGCTCGCCGTGCTGCCGCCGCCGCGCGAGAGCATCCATCTGCCCCTCGGCTCCTTTCTCAACCAGCGTGGTTTCTATCTACCGCGGGCCGTCTGGGGGGATGGCTCCTGGCTGATCGGCGTCGCATTGCTGCTCGCCATCGCGATGGCATGGTTCGTCGCCCACAGGGCGCGGCAGCGGCAGCGGGCAACCGGCCAGCAATTCCCGGTGTTCTGGACGTCGGTCGCTCTCATCATCGGCCTGCCGGTGCTTGCTTTCCTGCTCAGCGGCATGCCGCTCACCTTCGATTTCCCGAAGCAGTCGACCTTCAACCTGACCGGCGGCTTCTGGATCAAGCCGGAGTTCCTGTCGCTGCTGTTGGCGCTATCCTTCTACACGGCGGCCTTCATCGCCGAAATCGTGCGCGCCGGCATCAGGGGCGTCAGCAGGGGCCAGACCGAGGCGGCAGCGGCACTCGGCCTTCGCTCCGGTCCGATCCTGCGGTTGGTAGTGATCCCGCAGGCAATGCGCATCGTCATCCCGCCGCTCACCAGCCAGTATCTCAACCTGACCAAGAACTCATCCCTGGCCATTGCCATCGGCTACCCCGATCTGACAGCCACCGCCGGCACCGTGCTGAACCAGACCGGGCAGGCGGTGGAGGGCGTGTTCATCATGATGGTCGCCTATCTGGTGCTGAGTCTCGTGACGTCCTTCGTCATGAACATCGTCAACGCCAGAATGGCGCTGGTGGAGAGGTAAGGCCATGCAGGAACACGACATGTCCTGGGTGCGCACCGAGATGGCGCTGGCGCAGCCGGCGCCGCCTACCGAACGCGGCGCCTATGCCTGGGTGCGCAAAAACCTGATCGGTTCGGTCGGCGACACCATCCTCACGGTGCTGGGCATTGCCATCGTGGTGTGGGTGTTGCCGCAAATCATCAACTGGGCCTTCATAAACGCCGTCTGGACTGGCCCTGACCGCACGGTATGCACGACCGCCTCGCAAGGCGGCATCCAGCCCGATGGCTGGACCGGCGCCTGCTGGGCCTTCGTCAACGCCAAGTTCGGCCAGTTCATGTTCGGCACCTATCCAATCGAGGAGCGCTGGCGGCCGATTCTGGTCGCCATCCTGTTCGTGGCGCTGCTGGTGCCGATGCTGATCCCGCGCGTGCCGCGCAAGGGGTTGAACGCGCTTCTGCTCTTCGTGGCGCTGCCGGTCGTCGCCTTCGTCCTGCTGGTAGGCGGCGTGTTCGGTCTGCCGCATGTCGAGACCCCGCGCTGGGGCGGGCTGCTGGTCACGCTCAGCCTGTCCTTCGTCGGCATTGCCGTGTCGCTGCCGATGGGCATCGTGCTGGCGCTCGGTCGGCGTTCGAAGATGCCGATCATCAAATGGCTCTGCGTCGTCTTCATTGAGACGGTGCGCGGCATTCCGCTGATCACGGTGCTGTTCTTCGCCAGCGTCATGCTGCCGCTGTTCCTGCCGGAAGGCGTCAGCTTCGACAAATACCTGCGGGCCCTGATCGGTGTCTCGCTGTTTGCCGCCGCCTATATGGCGGAAGTGATCCGCGGCGGCCTGCAGGCGATCCCGAAGGGCCAGTATGAAGGCGCCGATTCGCTCGGCCTCGGCTACTGGCAGAAGATGGGTCTGATCGTGCTGCCGCAGGCGCTGAAGCTGGTCATCCCAGGTATCGTCAACACCTTCATCGGCATGCTCAAGGACACCAGCCTGGTCCTGATCATCTCGATGTTCGACCTGCTCGGCGTGGTGAAGCAGAACTTCGCCGACCCCAACTGGGCGACGCCGCAGACCCCGAAATCCGGCCTGATCTTTGCCGCCTTTGTTTTCTGGCTGTTGTGCTTCGGCATGTCGCGCTATTCAATGTACACCGAACGCCGGCTCGACACCGGCTACAAACGCTGAGGCATGTCCCAAAACTGTGGAGCGATTTTGGGACATGCATCAAACACAACGATAAGGGGAATTGGCCATGTCCACCGAAAACGCCGTCAGCGCGGAAGACCTCAAGGTCAATGCCGGAAAGATGCATGTCTCGACCACCGACGTCGCCATCGACATTGTCGGTATGCACAAATGGTATGGCGAGTTCCATGTGCTCAAGGACATCAATCTCAAGGTGATGCGCGGCGAGCGCATCGTCATTTGCGGTCCGTCCGGCTCCGGCAAGTCGACCATGATCCGCTGCATCAACCGGCTGGAAGAGCATCAGAAGGGCAAGATCATCGTCGACGGCAAGGAACTCACCAACGATCTGAAGAAGATCGACGAGGTGCGCCGCGAGGTCGGCATGGTGTTCCAGCACTTCAACCTGTTCCCGCATCTGACCATCCTGGAGAACTGCACGCTGGCGCCCATCTGGGTGCGCAAGATGCCGAAGAAGCAGGCCGAGGAAATCGCCATGCATTTCCTCAAGCGCGTCAAGATCCCCGAACAGGCCAACAAATATCCCGGACAGCTCTCCGGCGGCCAGCAGCAGCGTGTGGCGATCGCGCGCTCGCTGTGCATGAACCCGCGCATCATGCTGTTCGACGAGCCGACCTCGGCGCTCGATCCCGAGATGATCAAGGAAGTGCTGGAGACGATGGTGGGCCTGGCGGAAGAGGGCATGACGATGCTGTGCGTCACCCACGAGATGGGCTTTGCCCGCAAGGTCGCCAACCGGGTGATCTTCATGGATCAGGGCCAGATCGTCGAGCAGAACACGCCGGCCGAGTTCTTCGACCATCCGCGCCATGAGCGGACGAAACTGTTCCTGTCGCAGATCCTGCACTGAGCGGGAACAGTTTCCTGGGAGGTGGCTCGTGCCCGTGCCTTCGTCATCCTAGGGCGGAGCAAGGAGCGAAGCGACGCGCGCAGACCCTAGGATCCATGCCGTGACGCTAAGGCGTTGCGACGGTTGCAGAATTCTGCTCCGCCGCGCTCTACATCAAAGGTCACGGCATGGATCCTCGGGTCAAGCCCGAGGATGACGAAGTCATGAAAGACTTCGGCTTATCTCGGAAAACACCGATGAAAGCTTCGGATTTCTTTTTTCTCGTCCGGACCTACCGCGCCCGATGAGAACAATCCTGCGATATCTGGCAATGCTCGTCGCGGCGGTGCTTCTTGCCGCCGCGCTCGGCGCGCTGGTGCCGCGCCCGCTCTGGCCCGCGGCGAAGGCCGAAGGCGAGGGGACACGGCGCATATTGGTGCTGAAGAACCCGATCCACACCGACATCGCTATCCCTCTGGATGACGGCGTTCGCCGGCGGTTTGCTTTCCTCGCCGATGCCGGTCTGCCGATGGATGCCCCGGATGCACGCTACATCGTCTTCGGCTGGGGCGGCCGCGCCTTCTATCTGGAGACGCCGACATGGTCGCAATTGAATGCCGCGCCGGTGTTGAAGGCGCTGACGCTCGATGTCTCGGTGATGCATGTCGATGTCGCCGGCACGATCAAGGAGCTGCATCCGAATGTCGCCGGCTTCGACATCGACGAGGCGCATTTCGCGGCGTTGCTGGACTACATCACCGCGAGTTTCCGGCAGGGCAAGGGCGGGCCTGTGGCCGTCGAGGATGCCGGCTACTCGGCCTACGACCGTTTCTACGAAGCCAATGGCCATTTCAACGCGCTGGTCGGCTGCAACACCTGGACGGGGGCCGGATTACGCATCGCCGGCGTGCGCACGGGCTGGTGGAACCCGCTACCAGTGTCGCTGTGGTGGTCGATGGGGTTGTATAACTAGGTGGTTTTGCCCGTCAGCCGGCCTTGCGATCTTGCTTCGTCACATATTCACGCAACACCTTGTTGATTGCGCTCTGGTAACCGCGACCGTCACGTGTATGCCTCTTGAACCAAGCGACGACATCTGAATCGAGACGAAGAGTCAGCTGCTGCTTGATCGGTTTGAAATACGGATTTCGGACAGCCGTCCGCCAGAACTCTTCCGTCAATTCCGGAATATCGCTGGTATCGATATCATCTTCCCGTCGCGCTTTCAGGGCAGCGATTTCAGCCTTCTGAGCTTCCGTCAGAGGCGGTGGATTTGTTGGATCGAATTTATATCGAACGGTTTTGTTCATAACGTCTTCAACGTCCTACCCCTGCACCACCTTCCGTTCCTCCCAGCCATAAAGCCAGTCCAAGTCCGCGGCGAGCTTCTCCGGCGGCCGCGTCGCCAGCACCAGATTGCGGGCGACTGCCACCGGTCCCCAGGCGTGCCAGGTCAGCCGATTGAACGCGCCGCGTTTGAGCACCCTTTCGACGCGCGGCCGCCTGAGATTTTCCCAGACGGCGAGGCTGTGGGCCGGATCGCCGGGAAAATCGGCAACGAGATTGGCGAGCACTGAGGCGTCCTCGATTCCCATGGCCGCGCCCTGGGCCGCGAACGGCGTCATCGCATGCGCGGCGTCGCCGATCAGCGCGATGCCTTGCGGGACGGCCCAGCGCTGTTGCCGGACAGTGTGCATTGGAAACGCCGTCCACGACCCCGCCAGCGCGATGAGCTTTGCGAGCATCGGTGCGGTGCCATGCATGGCATTGGACAGGATGGCCGGGTCGGCATGGCCCGACCAGCCTTCCGCGATGCGTTCGCCTCTGGTGAAAGCGGCGAGGTTGACGGTGCGGCCCTTGCTCACGGGATAGGCGACCAAATGGAAGCCGGGATGCAGGAAGGTTGTGACGCAGCCCGCCACCCCGATCTCGGCAAATGCCTGCCCGGCGGGGCTGTCGACCGCCACGGTGGTGCGCCAGGCCAGTCGGCCCGAGAAGCGGCTTCTCGCGAAGGCGGAGTCCCGGGCCGCAAGCTGCGCGCGAACCGTCGACCAGACGCCATCGGCTCCAACCAGCAGGCCGGCTGCAATCGACGTGGTTTTGCCGTCGGCCTCTACCGTCGCGGTCACGCTTCGCTGGTCGGCGGCGATGCCTGTCACCCGCGCACCGGTAACGAGCTCGATATCCGACCGCCCTGCCATTTCCTCCGCCATGGCCGCCTGCAGGTCGGCGCGGTGCGCCACCAGATAGGGCGCGCCCCAGCGCTTCTCGGCCGCCTGTCCAAGCGGCACGCGGGCCAGCTCACGCAGGCTTTTCGCATCCTTCAGCACCACCGCTTCGGGCCGGACCGCGTTGGGCAACAGACGGTCGAGCACGCCAAGCCGGCGCAGGATGCGGGTTGCGTTGGGAGCCAGCTGGAGGCCGGACCCGGCCGCTTGGAGCTGCTTGGCCTGCTCGAACAATTTGACCGGCAAGCCGCGCTCAGCGAAGGCAAGTGCTGCCGTCAATCCGGCGATGCCGGCCCCGGCTATGACGACTTGCCGGGACCGTGCTTCAATCATGGTCGGCTCAGGCGGCCTGGTCGACATAGAGGCAGCCGGCTGGCTGCGTTTCTGTCGCCTTCAGCGACGGCGAATAGCGATAAAGCGTCGAGCAGTAGGGGCAGACCTTTTCATTGTCGTCACCCATGTCGAGGAACACGTGCGGGTGATCGAAAGGCGGGTTGGCGCCGGTGCACATGAATTCCTTGACGCCGATCTCGATGACCGGATGGCCCGCGTCGTTCTGGAAATGGGGAATGCTACCGCCTGCCATCGTCGTCTCCAATCGGGTTCGGCCAGTGGGTGTGACCCGCCTGCATCTGGAGCATAACATGCCAGTTTGCAAGATCGATGAAATCAAACTGTCGCAAAAGGCTGGCAGAGGATAAGTTGAGCCGGTTAAGCGCGTGAGGCTGGCACGGAGCGATTCCGTGACGATCATGCGTCACAAAGAGATGTTAGAGCGTCGCCGGACGGCAAGATGCGGCGCTCCCTGGGGCGGTTGCGGGCAAGAGCGGGAAACATGAACGAACTGAAGCCGGTGCAGAGCGAGTTCATCACCGTCGAGGCGGCGAGCCCCGACGGCGGCAATCCCGACCGTTTCGTCAACCGCGAATTCTCCTGGCTGCAGTTCAATCGCCGCGTGCTGGAAGAATCGCTCAACGAGCATCATCCGCTGCTCGAGCGCGTACGCTTTCTGTCAATCTCGGCCGCCAATCTCGACGAGTTCTTCATGGTCCGCGTTGCCGGCCTTGCCGGTCAGGTGCGCGAAGGGATCGCGCTGAAGAGCCCGGACGGCCGCACGCCCGAGCAGCAGCTCGAGCAGCTGCTGCGCGAGGTCGAGCGCCTGCAGGAGGACCAGCAGAAGAGCCTCTCGGCGCTGATGGCCCTGCTCAACAAGGAAGGCATCGAAAGCATCACCCGCGACGCGCTGACCAAGGATGAGAAGACCTGGCTGGAGGAGCATTTCCAGGAACAGGTCTTCCCGGTGCTGACGCCGCTGTCGATCGACCCGGCGCATCCGTTTCCCTTCATCCCCAATCTCGGCTTTTCCATCGCCTTGCAATTGCGCCATCGCAAGAACGGCGAGGAGATGAGCGCGCTCTTGCGCCTGCCGGTGGCGCTCAGGCGTTTCATCCGCCTGCCGGACCGCAAGCGCCATGTGCGCTTCATCCCGCTGGAGGAGGCGGTCGGCCTCTATATCGGCAAGCTGTTCCCCGGCTATGAGGTCAAGGGCTCGGGCACGTTCCGCATCATCCGCGACAGCGATATCGAGGTGGAGGAAGAGTCGGAAGACCTCGTGCGCCTGTTCGAGACGGCGCTGAAGCGGCGGCGCCGCGGTTCGGTGATCCGTATCGAATTCGACACGCTGATGCCGGCCGAATTGCGCGACTTCGTCGCCGGCGAGCTCGGCGTCTCGGCGAGCCGCATCAGCGTGCTCACCGGTCCGCTGGCGCTCAATCAGATTTCCGAGATCGTCGCCATTCCGCGCGACGACCTGAAGTTCACCCCCTACAATCCGCGCTTCCCCGAGCGCATCCGCGAGCATGGCGGCGACTGCCTTGCCGCCATCCGCGAGAAGGACATCATCGTCCACCACCCTTACGAATCCTTCGACGTGGTGGTGCAGTTCCTGCGCCAGGCCGCCGCCGACCCGGAGGTGGTGGCGATCAAGCAGACGCTCTACCGCACTTCGAACGACAGCCCGATCGTGCGCGCGCTGATCGACGCCGCCGAGGCCGGCAAGTCGGTGACCGCGCTGGTCGAGCTCAAGGCGCGCTTCGACGAGGAGGCCAATATCCGCTGGGCGCGCGACCTTGAGCGCGCCGGTGTCCAGGTCGTGTTCGGCTTCCTGGAGTTGAAGACCCACGCGAAGATGTCGCTCATCGTACGCCGCGAGGACGGCCGGCTACGCAATTATGTCCATCTCGGCACCGGCAACTACCACCCGGTCACCGCCCGCATCTACACCGACCTGTCCTTCTTCACGACCGACCCGACGATCGCGCGCGATGTCGCGCAGATTTTCAACTTCATCACCGGCTATGCCGAACCGGCCGAGGAGATGCGCCTTGCTGTGTCGCCCTTCACGCTGCGCAACCGCATCCTGAAGCACATCGCCGAGGAGGTCGTCCACGCACGCGAAGGACGGCCGGCGCGCATATGGATGAAGATGAACGCGCTGGTCGACCCGATCGTCATCGACGCGCTCTACGACGCCAGCCGGGCCGGGGTCGAGATCGACCTCGTCGTGCGCGGCATCTGCTGCCTGAGGCCGCAGGTACCGGGCCTTTCGGAAAACATCAGGGTGAAATCGATTGTCGGCCGCTTCCTCGAGCACAGCCGCATCTTCTGCTTCGGCAATGGCTACGGCCTGCCGTCGGACGAGGCGATCGTCTACATCTCGTCCGCCGACATGATGCCGCGCAATCTCGACCGCCGCGTCGAGACCCTGGTGCCGATCACCAATCCAACTGTGCATGAACAGGTGCTTGGCCAGATCATGCTGGGCAACATCATGGACAACCAGCAAAGTTTCGAAGTATTGGCTGACGGCACCTCCCGGCGCGTTGCGCTGGAGGAGGGCGAGGAGCCGTTCAACGCGCAGGAATATTTCATGACCAATCCGAGCCTCTCCGGACGGGGTGACGCGCTGAAATCGCATGCGCCCAAGCGCATCGCCCAGTTCAAACGCCGCAAGAAGAACAGCGCCGCGTGATTGCAGTTTCCCAGGGCCGGCTTCAGGACCGGCGGCCACTGTCGATCATCGACATAGGGTCGAACTCGATCCGCCTTGTCGTCTATGAAGGGCTGGCGCGCTCGCCCTCGCTGCTGTTCAACGAAAAGATGCTGGCCGGCCTCGGCCGCGGCATCGTTTCGACGGGCAAGCTCGATCCCGAGGCCGTGACGCGCTCGATGGAGGAGTTCCGCCGCTTCCGCGCGCTGTCGGATCAGGCGGGCGCCGAGCACATGTATGTGCTGGCCACCGCCGCCGCGCGCGAGGCCATCAACGGTCCCGATTTCATCCACCGCGCCGAGGATGTGCTGAAGACCGAGATCCGCGTGCTCACCGGCCGCCAGGAAGCCTATTATTCGGCGCTTGGCGTCATTTCCGGTTTCCATCCGGCCAACGGCATCGCCGGTGACCTCGGCGGCGGCAGCCTCGAGCTGATCGACATCAACCGAGACGCGATCGGCGACGGCATCACGCTACCGCTCGGCGGCCTGCGCCTGCAGGATATGGCCAAGAACTCGCTGGTGCAGGCGCAGAAGATCGCGCGTCAGGAACTGGCGCGGGCAAAGCTGCTCAAGGGCGGGCAAGGCAGGGTCTTTTATGCCGTCGGCGGCACCTGGCGAAACCTTGCCAGGCTGCATATGGAGATGACCAACTACCCGCTCGGCATCATGCATCACTACGAGATTTCGGCCGACAGCGCGCAGACCTTCCTCAGGCAGGTGGCCAAGGGCGAGGTCGAGAAGGTGAGGGGCATCGAAGGCGTCTCCAAGAACCGCCGCTCGCTGCTGCCCTACGGCGCCGTCGTGCTGCAGGAGATCATGGCGGCGATGCAGCCCTCGAAGATCATCGTCTCGGCGCAAGGCGTGCGCGAGGGTTTTCTCTATTCGCTGCTCGACCCCGAGGAGCAGAAGGCTGACCCGCTGATCTCGGCGGCCGAGGAACTGGCGCTGTTGCGCTCGCGCTCGGTGCACCACGCGCATGACCTTGTCGAATGGACCGGCAAGGCATTCAAGGCCTTCGGCATCGACGAGACGGAAGACGAAACGCGCTACCGCCATGCCGCCTGCCTGCTCGCCGATATCGGCTGGCGCGCGCATCCAGAATATCGCGGCAGGCAGTCGCTCAACATCATCGCGCATGCCTCCTTCATCGGCGTCGACCATCCCGGCCGCGCCTATCTGGCCCTGGCCAACGCCTACCGCCATGACGGCATCTTCAACGACGGCATCGCGCCCGAGATCAAGGCGCTGGCGCCACCGCGCCTTCTGGAACGCGCCCGCGTGCTGGCGGCGATGATGCGCGTGGTCTATCTGCTCACCGCCGCGATGCCGGGCGTCATGCCGAGGCTGAAATGGGAAAGCCGCGGCAACGGCGCGCTGGCGCTGGTGCTGCCGGCCTCGCTCTCCGATCTCTACGGCGAGCGCCCCGCTGGACGGCTGGCGCAGCTGGCGCGCATCACCAACCGCCGCCTGGTGCTGGCGGTCGAGGGCGGGCCAAGTGTATCGGTAAAATAGGACGTTTCGGTGAAATAGGGCTGGCTCAGGTCACCTCGGCGCTGATCCAAAGTCGCGTCCGTCAGCAGACCATGCGCCGGCGCCGGCCATGGCGAGCGCCAGGAAGCCGCCGGCAATGGCGATGTCCTTCATCAGCATCTGCTGGTGCAGGAAGGCGAGCGTGGCATCGTCGCCGCCCTGGCCGTAATGGCCGGTGAAGCCCGCGACGATGCAGAAGGCGGCAAGCAGAAGCGCTACGATCCGGGTCTGGAAACCGACGAGGATCAAGAGCCCTGCAATCAATTCGAACAAGCCGGTGCCCCAGGCCGCTAAAGTCGGCAACGGCAGGCCGAGCCCGGCGAAATAATTGATTGTGCCGGAGATGTTGGTGAGCGCCTGGAACCCCGACGGCACGAAGAGCGCGGCGAGCAGCAGCCGCGAGACCAGAAGCAACGCATTGCGAGACATTGGCCACCTCCCTTGCCGGTGCATGACGCCGGCTGCGGCGCAGTCTACGCCTGCAACGAAAAAGCGGCGCGGAAAATTCCGCGCCGCTTTCGAGTTTGGCTTGGGAGGAAAGAAGGATCAGCCGCGCTTGGCGTCGATCGAATAGGCGCCGGCGCCGGACGAGGCGAGCAGGAGGAAGCCGCCGGTGATGGCGAGGTTCTTGAGAAACTGGATCATCTGCATCTGGTCGGCCCAGCCGGTGTGAGCGACCAGCCCGGTGGCGATCGTGAAGATGGCGAGCACCCAGGCGACGATGCGGGTCTGGAAGCCGATGAGGACGGCAAGGCCGCCGAGCAGTTCGATCAGGCCGACCAGGACGGCGGTTACGGTCGGCACCGGCAGGCCGAGAGCGCCGAAATAGCCGGCGGTGCCAGAAATGGCGGTGAGCTTGCCGAAGCCGGAAAGCAGGAAGATGACGGAAAGCAGTATGCGACCGAGCAGGATCGTGGTGGAGCTGTTGGATGCGGTGCCGTTGCCGGCGACGGAAGAGTTGATGGACATGGCGGTTCTCCGAACGGGTTGAATGACCCGTCAGATAAACGATGTAGACTGTTCACAAAAAGCCACCTATGCGGCGACACATTGTTCACAGGATATATGTTTTTTGGAATTGGCGCCCGCGTGCGAAAATCATGTCGCGAGATTAGGCTATCCCGGTAAATTCTGCTGCCGCAAAACGGAACCTTCGGTCCGAAGTTGGCGAGCGCTGGCTTCGGAGATTGCCGGGACGCTCGTCACGTCCTCATCCACGAGCGGAGCAAGGAGCGAAGCGACGCGCGCAGACCCATAGGATCCATGCCGTGACCTCAAAGCAGCCGCAAGCGGTCGGGGATACTTCGCCCTGGAATGACATCGCGAGGCCGCAGCAGCCTGTAACAGCCTCGCTCCGCGTCGCGAAAACTACCCCGGATGCGTCATGTCCTCGGGGCGCACCAGCCGATCATAGTCAGCCTCGCTGACCAGCCCCGTCGCCAGGGCCTCCTCACGCAAGGTCGTGCCGTTCTTGTGCGCGGTCTTGGCGATCTTGGCGGCGTTGTCGTAGCCGATGGTGGGGGCAAGCGCCGTCACCAGCATCAGCGAGCGCTCCAGCGCGGCCTTGATATTGTCCTCGCGAGCCTCGATGCCGACAACGCAATTGTCGGTAAAGGAGACGGAGGCGTCGGCGAGCAGCTGCACCGACTGCAGGAAGTTGTAGGCCATCAGTGGGTTGTAGACATTGAGCTCGAAATGGCCCTGGCTGCCGGCGAAGGTGAGCGCCGCATTGTTGCCGAACACCTGCACGCAGACCTGCGTCAACGCCTCGCACTGGGTCGGGTTGACCTTGCCTGGCATGATCGACGAGCCCGGCTCGTTTTCCGGCAGCGACAGCTCGCCGAGGCCCGAGCGCGGGCCGGAGCCGAGCAGGCGGATGTCGTTGGCGATCTTGAAGAGAGCCGCGGCCGCCGCGTTGATCGCGCCATGCGAGAACACCATGGAATCATGCGCCGCGAGCGCCTCGAACTTGTTCGGCGCGGTCACGAAGGCGATGCCGGTGATGGCGGCGATGCGGTCTGCCACCTTTTCCGCGAAGCCGACCGGCGCGTTGAGGCCGGTGCCGACGGCGGTGCCGCCTTGCGCCAGTTCCTGCAGGCCGGGCAGTGTCTGCTCGATGCGCTTGATCGAGGAGGCGACCTGCGCTGCATAGCCGGAAAATTCCTGGCCAAGGGTCAGCGGCGTGGCGTCCTGCGTGTGCGTGCGGCCGATCTTGATGATGTGGTTGAAGGCGCGCGCCTTGGCGTCGAGCGCCTTGTGCAGATGGTGCAGGGCAGGGATCAGGTGGTGCACGACCCGCTCGGCGCAGGCGATGTGCATGGCAGTCGGATAGGTGTCGTTGGACGACTGGCTCATGTTGACGTGATCGTTGGGGTGCACCGGCTTCTTCGAGCCCATGACGCCGCCGAGCATCTCGATCGCCCGGTTCGAGATCACCTCGTTGGCGTTCATGTTGGACTGCGTGCCCGAGCCGGTCTGCCACACCACCAGCGGGAAATGCTCGTCGAGCTTGCCGTCGATCACTTCCTGTGCGGCCTCCAGGATCGCCTTGCCGATCGCCGGATCGAGCCGCTTCATCTCCATGTTTACCTCGGCCGCGGCGCGCTTGACGATGCCGAGCGCGCGCACGATCGAGGCCGGCTGCTTCTCCCAGCCGATCTTGAAATTGCCCAGAGAGCGCTGCGCCTGCGCGCCCCAATAGCGGCCGGCCGCCACCTCGATGGGGCCGAACGTATCGGTTTCGGTTCTGGTCTTTTCAGCGCTCACGGGAACTCTCCGGCCTGTCGATTTGGGCAAGGGCGTATCGCGTTGCACAAACGGCATCAAGCGGAGATTGCGGGCGAGCAAGATGCAAATCGGTTGAAGGGAAGGCTCACCCCAGCGGCGGCCCGACAATGTCGATGCCGTTCTCGGCGCACAGCCTGGTCAGCATATCGATCTTCTGCGGCGTCGGCGTCGCCGCCGGCGGCAGGTCGGGCCGTTCAGCGGGGCGGCTTGCCTTGCGCACCATCGTCTCGAAATCCGGACCGCGCGTCACTGTGAGCGTATGCGCCCCTTCCGGAGACTCGACCCTGTAGGTGTGCGGCAGGCCTTTCGGCGCGAGCACCGTCTCGCCGGCGCCGGCGATCCGCTCACGGCCGTTGATGACGAAGCGTATCCGCCCTTCAAGGATATGAAACACCTCGTCCTCGTTGCGGTGCACGTGCAGCGGCGCGGAATCGCCATAGGGCTGGCGGTGTTCGATAACGCAGATCCCATCCTCGCCGTCGGCCGAACAGACCTGGATGGCGACAAGCGTGTTGTTGAACCAAAGGAGTTCCTTGCCTGCGATGCTGGTGTTGATCATTGTCATGATTGCTCTTTCTCTGTTGCGCGCCGGCGAAACGGCTTCGACAGCGACCTAACCTGGGATGGGCGGCCGACGGAAATCGAATGATCGTATGGGGCGGATCGATGCGATGAATTTGAATGCGCTCGACCTTAATCTGGTGAGGGTGCTCGACGCGCTTCTGCGCGAGAAGAGCGTGACGCGCGCCGGCGAGCAGATCGGCCTTAGCCAGCCGGCTGTCAGCGCGGCGCTCAACCGCCTGCGCCACGCGCTCAACGACCAGCTCTTCGTGCGCCGCGGCAACGACATGGTGCCGACGCCGCGCGCCGAGAGCCTGGCTGAGCCGGTGCGCGCGGCATTGCGCGAGATCGAGCGCGCCTTTCAGCCGGCAACCGATTTCGATCCGGCGAGGCTGGAACGGACCTTCACGCTTATGGGTGCCGATTTCTTCTCCATGCTCCTGATGCCGCCCTTTGCCGCCCGCATCGCGGCGGTGGCCCCCGGCGTATCGTTCCGCTTCCTCGACAGCGCCATTGGCGACGTGTCGAAGCTGCTGCAGGAGGATCGGATTGACCTTGCACTGGAGCGCCCGCTGGAGGTGGCGGAATGGGTCTCGAGCGTGGCGCTGTTCGGCTCGCCCTTCGCCATCATCGCCGCGAAGGACAATGCCGCGCTCTGCCAGGCGGGCATCGCGGAGGGCGAGGAGGTGCCGCTCGACTTTTTTTGCGCGCTGCCGCACGCGCTGCGCTCCATTGATGGCTCGATGTCGGGCTTCACCGACGATGCGCTGGGCAGGATCGGCCGAGCGCGCCGCGTCACGCTCGCTTTGCCGCACTTCCAGGCGGTGGCGCTGGCCGTGGCCGGCGGACCTTATCTGGCCGCCGTCCCGACGCAGTTCGCGGTGGCGGCGGCAAAATCCCTGCCGATCGGCATCTATCGGACGCCGATCCCGATACCGTCGGCGGCAGTCAGAATGTACTGGCACGCCCGTCGCGATGATGAGCCGCCGCATCGCTGGATTCGCGAGCAGATCCTCGACGAGGTGGGAAGGCTTGGGTTCAAGGACTGGGACCACCCATTGAGCCGTCAACCTCGCCCCGCCATATAGCCGACATCCACCCGGCGGCCTGTCGCTCGGTCTGAACTTTATCCAGCCGAGGCCAGGCCAACGGGCGCTGGCTGTCGTAGCGCCAGTCGCCCCGCGACGAAGTCCTTGACCTGGCGCACCGCCTGTTCGCGCGTGACGCTGCCCGGCTGCAGGCCGAGCCTGAGCCACAGCCCGTCGATCAAGGCGGTGACGCCGAGCACGATCTCCTCGGCCAGTTGCGGCGAAGCGAGACCGCGCGGACCGGACAACAGGTTCGAGCGCATCCGCGCGTGGATCACCTTCTGGATGCGTGCCAGCTTCTCGTCGCGCGGCACCTCGGCGCAGAGCGACAGCCAGGCATGGCAGAGTGGCGGCAGGAACAGGTGCTCCTCGAAATTGCCCTCGATCACGGCGTCCAGCCGTTCCATCGGAGACCGCGCCCGCTGCAGTCTGGCGACGACGGCGTGACAGAGCACGGCGTTGGCCTCGCGCATGGCGTGCTCGAACAGCTCCTGCTTGTTGCGGAAATAGTGCAGCACGATGCCCTTCGAGGCGCCGGCCTGGGCCGCGACCTTTTCCAGCGTCGCGCCAGCGATGCCTTCGCGCTCCAGAACGGCGAACGCCGCCTGCGCTGCTGGCCCCGCATCTTTCCGGGCGCCGGCTGATCATGCCGGCTCTGCGTGGCCACGGTGCCTCAAATGCGGGCGAGGGGTGCAGCGTCGCCGATTTCGCTGACGACATTGCCGGGCTGATCCGGCGCTTGCGGCTGGACCGATCGGTTGTCGTCGGACACTCGCTTGGCGGCATGGTGTCGATCGCGCTGGCCGCACAATATCTGAACGTGATCGGAGGGCTGGTCATCCTGGCCAGCACGCTGAAGCCCGATTTCGGATCGCATCACCAACTGATCGACGGCGTGGCGGCCCTGCGCGACCCGATCTCGCCGTCCGATCCGTTCTATGACTGGTGGCATGCCTGCCAGCCGGGCGTGCCGCAGGCATTTCTCGCCGGTCTCGCGCAGGACGCCTCCGCGATTCCGGCGGCGCGCTGGCGCGCCATTCTCGAAGAGATCCGCCGCACCGATCTGACCACCGCGGCGCGGCCGTGCGGGTCCCGACGCTGATCATCGCCGGCGGGCGCGATCCGCTTTTCGGCGAAGCGCACCAGCGGGCGCTGGTCCAGGCAATTGCCGGATCGCGTCTGGTCTGGGCGCGGGACTGCGGCCACAACCCGCATTGGGAAGACCCGGCCTTTGTCGCCAAGCCAATAGCCGGCGTCCTGTCAGCCGAGTGACTGCCGCAGAATCCTGTTGCGATAGACGCCGGCAGGACAAAAGGGGGGATCGCCTTCGCTCGAAAATTCAAGAACGACTGCCACTATTCCTTCAGCGGCTCGATCCTCTCGAACCCCACCTCGCTCTGCGCGCTCGTCCCCTCATCATACCGCCGCGCCAGCACCGCCTGCAGGTCCGGTGAATAGAGCGCGGTGAAGGTATCGATGACGTTGCCCGTGCTGCCGGTGATCGTTTCGCCGACCACGAGCACATTATACTTGCAGTCGCCGAGCCTGTAGGTGTCCTTGCCTTTGACGTTGAGCGCCAGCGTCTCGGTGCCCTGCGGCGCCTTTTTCGAAGACAGCCGCACGAATTCGGTCTTGCTCTTGGCGCCCGCCTTCAGCGGGAACAGCTTCTTCAGGTCGCCGAGCGGGATCATCGACAGCCGCCCGGTATCGCTGTCGCGGAACACCTCGATCAGCCCGGCATAGAGATACTGCGTCTGCGGCAAATCCGATTGATATTTGTTGGCGACCGCGACCATGCCGCCGGGCGCCGGCCGGAACTCGCTGCTAATGCCGGGTTTTTCGAGCACGAAGCCGGCTTTTGCGGATTTGGCGTCGACGCAGTCTGCGGCCTGCGCGCCGCCGGCGAAGGCGAGCATGGCGAGCACCATGCCGGTTGTAAGGCTCTTCATGCCTTCCTCCCCTGGGTGCATGTAGCAGAGCAATGACAGACCGCCGTTGTTCTGTCGACCCAGGAGCTTTCATGCCTTGGCATGGATAGTCTCCCCGGCTGGGCATTGAACTGGACGAGGCGGGTCGAGAATGTTTAATCGGGTAACGATGAAACGTCCCTCGCCAGCAACCATCTCGCGCCGTCTGCTCATCACCCGGACGGGACTCTTCGCTGCCGCCTGCGCCCTTCCTCGCGTGGCCTTCGGCCAGACCGGAAAGCGCATCCAGCCGATCGACGCCACCTTCCTCTTCGTCGCCGATATCCATGCCTGCCGCATGGCAAGCGGCCTCAGCCCCAATTGCCTGCAGGAAGGCAAGACCGATGC
>NZ_RZRY01000570.1:0-4120 GCF_003998035.1 Mesorhizobium sp. M2A.F.Ca.ET.039.01.1.1
GGCGGGACCTCATCGAAGTCTCGCGCCACCCCGCCGCCCCGGCCGGGCGCGCCTCCCCTGCCCGGCGGAAAGAAGAAGACCGTCGCCGCCGCGGCCGTTTCCGGCCAGTCCGTCTCGCAGAAGGCGCCGCCTCGCGAGGCCTACCTCGCCCGCGCGGCGATGAGGCACTGGATGGACGGGCTCGTCGCCCTCGCGAGGAATGACGGCGCGCTGCAGGCCATCGGCCTCACGCACAAGCTGGCTAGCGAGTTGATCGCCGAGCTCGTCGCGGCGGCGCGGCGCACCGGGGTCGAGGACACCATAGCCCAGGACCTCGCCAGGCTGTCGGGAAGCTCGATCGAGAGGCCGGACATCCTGCTCGAGAAAGCCGGGTTCCTCGCGACGAGCCGCATCAACCGCTTCGTCAGCACGCTCGGCTTCGAGGCGATGCCGGAAGACAAGCGCCCGATGGCGCCGGACGGCACCGAGGACGGGGAGGTCAGGGTGTTCGCCCGCCGCCCGGACGTCTCCGACTGCGACGGGCTCTCCAGGGAACGGCGGAATTTCTCCTACCTCGCGCTGTCCGAATGGATGTACGCCTTCAACCAGCTCGTCACCGACAACGTCCTCTCGGGCGAGGGCGTGACCGTCAACGTCAAGGAGAACGAGCGGCTGAGAGCGATCCTCGAGGCCCTCGACGCGGCTCCGGCCGCCGGGTCCGCCGAGGCAGCGGCTCGATGACGCAGGTACAGCTGAAAGTCACGGAGGACGAGTCCCGGTTCGGGCACGCCCTGATCGTGTTCCCGAAAGACCTGGGCGGGTCCGGGCTCCTGCGGCTGGCGGTCACCCGCAAGTCCGCGGACACTCCGCATCTCGGCGCCGCCGGATGGCAGGCCCCTCCGGCCACCGTGCAGGCGGAGGTCGTGAGCCGCGCCGCGGGATCGACCACGCTGGCCGTCGGCCCCGAGGTCAGCGACAGGATTCCGGTCGACCTCCAGGTACGGATTGAAGTCGAAGGCCAGAACGTATGGGGCAACGCCTTCTGGCCTCCGGTCACGCCTCTGCCTGGAGACTGGGAGCCCGGAGTGACCATTTCGGATCCGCCTGTGCCCCCGGAACCGCCGCGGCCTCCGAATCCGCCTCTCCTCCCGGATCCTCCTCCGCGGCTTGAACCGCCGCCGGGCCGACCGCCTACTCCTCCCCGGGAACTAGAGGCGCCGAAGGGAAGCAAGCGGCGCTTCCTCCCGCTTCTCCTGCTGGCGCTGCTCGTGGCGGCCGCCGGGGCATACGGAGGCTACAGGATCGGCTTGCTGGACCGCATCCTCACTCCGGCGGAGTCGCTGGCTGCCCGCTTCGAGCGCTTGAAGCGGACGGACACGGACGGGCACGAACTCTTCGCCCTGAGCGGCGACGCGTACCGCCAGGGCGACGCGGGGATCCGCCTGCAGGCCATCAACCTGGCGATGGAGCGGGGCAACAAGGACGCCAAGCTCGAGATCGCGCGCTGGTACGACCCGAATTCCTTCGACCCGACGAAGGCGGACCGCGCGGACGCCAACAAGGCCGCCCGGTTCTATTTCGAGCTTGTGGTTGAGGGCCAATCAGAGGCCACGGGGCTGCTCCGCTCGCTATGCGCGAAGAGCGCGAGTTCCCCCCAGGACCCGGCCTTCAACGGGTTCCTGACTAACACCTACTGCGAGGGGACCCTGGAATGACGACCATAGACGGCGCGGCCGGCAGCGCCCCTGCGAAGCCATCGGAGGATAGAGCGAACATGCGGAACAACCTATTGCGGGGTCGCCTTGCCTCGCGCGTCCTGGCCTTCGGCGTCCTGGCCGGAGCGATCGCCGCGGCCATGTTCCTGGGCAGCCCGTCGCCGGCGGCCGCGCAGAGCGCGCCGGCGGACGAGCTCTTCAACTATCCGGACACGGTGCTGAACGGGATCATCAGCGCGCAGGTCTCCACGCCGCTGGAGGAGTGCCGGAAACTCTGCCAGCAGCGCTCGGGATGCGCGGGAGTGGGCCATTCCCCGAAGAACGAATGCCGCCTCTACGCGAACGTGAACGGCGGGCAGCGGGACGTCGGATCGACGGCGCAGACGCGCAGCCTCATCCCGAACTATTCGGACCCGACGAACCCTCCGCTGGCGGCCAGGCTGGAGAAACTCAAGGCGACGGACTCGGACGGACACGAGCTCTTCGCCCTGAGCAAGGAGGCTTTCACGCGCAACAACAGGGATGTGGGGATGCAGGCGATCTACCTCGCGATGCAGAGGGGCAACCAGGACGCCAAGCTCGATATCGCTCGCTGGTACGATCCGAGGACCTTCGCGCAGGACCGGGTGGACGCCGCTGACGCCAACAAGGCGGGCAGGTCCTACTTCGAGCTCGCGCTGGAGGGCAACAGCCAGGCCCAGACGCTCCTGACGTCGCTTTGCCAGGACGCGAGCGACGGTAGCTCGAGCCGGGCAAACGCGTATGGAGGATTCCTCAGGACCACATACTGCGAGGGATCGATCAATCCCTGACCATCGCCTGGTGGCTGCGGCGGCCAACAGGAACATGTCGGGGTAAATAACGGTTTTGGAATTGGGGAATCCGAGGGAATGCAACAACGACGCACGGGCCGCGCGAGCGTATCGGGAATCGCTATCGCGCTGCTCCTCCTTTCGATCGCCTTCGCGGCGGTCCCCCGGGCCTCGGCCCAGTCGCAGCCTAATTTCTGGGACTACCCCGGAACGGCGCTGAGGGGCGCGACCAGCGCGGAGTTTAAGCGGTCGCTCGATGACTGCCGGAAACTGTGCAAGGAGCGTTCGGGCTGCGCAGGCTACGACCATTCGTCCGCCACCAACATCTGCCGCATGTTCAGCGGGATAGACTCGGCGCAGGCCGACACGCTCATGACGGCCGGCGCCCGGAACCGGGTGCCGGGATACCGGGATCCCGCCAACGCCGAGTCCTGGTACTACGCCGCCTTCAGCGGCGTCGACCTGTGGGGCGGGGACCTCGTGGCGAAGGGCCTCGAGGCGCGCGACGCCGACAGCTGCTCGGCGCTTTGCGACAGCCGTACCTCCTGCCGGGCGTTCACCTACAATCAGGAAGCGAACCGATGCTTCCTGAAATCGGGCTTCGAATTCGTCCAGTCCTACACCCTTGGCAGGTCCGGCCTCTATTTTAAGGCCAGTCCGTCTGCCCCACCCCCGAGCCTGACCGTCGGCTGGGAGCTCTTCACGGCCAGCGCCCTCACGGGAAACGGCGCGAGGGAGTCATTGGCGGTATCGTACGAGGAGTGCATGCGCCAGTGTGAATCAGACGGCCAGTGCGGCGGCTTCACCTGGGTAACCGCCCGGCCCAACCGATGCTTCCAGGTCGCGGGCGCGAACCTCTATCCCGTTCACAGGAAAGGCATGACCTCGGCGCGCAAGAACAGCCGCACGGTCACTCCCGACTTCGTGCATCCCGTTCCTCCGAGGGACTGAAACATGTTGCGCATCGCAGCCCTCATCGCCGTCGCATGCACCCTGCTCGGCCTTCCGTCGCCGCTTATGGCCGACCCGTCGCCCCAGCCGCCGCGCCCAGCGGTCGCCAGCCTGCACCGCGCGATCGAGGACGGCCAGCTGCGCCGGATGATTGGGCAGATGGTGCTCGTCGGCTTCGTCGGGGACAGCCCTGAGGACGATGGCTACAAGCGGGTCGTCAAGCAGGCCGAGGCGGGCGAGATAACCGGAGTCATCTATCTTGGACGCAACATCGCCAGCCTCGATGCGGTGCGGCTGCTCAACAAGGGCCTGCAGAAATATTCCGCCACCCCCCTGCTCATCGCGATCGACCAAGAGGGCGGCCGCATCCAGAGGCTGACGGGCGAGATCGGCTTCAGGGAGGTGCCTAGCGAGGCGAAAGTCGCCGAGACCTTGAGCCCCGACGAGGCCGGCGCGCTTTACCGGAAGCTCGCTGGCGACCTCTCCGGCCTGGGATTCAACCTCAACCTCGCCCCGGTCGTCGACCTCAACGTCAACCCGGCGAACCCCATTATCGGAAAGCTCGGCAGGAGCTTTTCCGCCGATCCGCAGGAGGTCGAGGCGTACGCGAAGGCCTTCGTCGAGGCGCACCGTTCGAAGGGAGTCCTGACCGCCCTGAAGCAC
>NZ_RZRY01000571.1:0-4073 GCF_003998035.1 Mesorhizobium sp. M2A.F.Ca.ET.039.01.1.1
ATCCTGCAGGTTCTTGCCGACCGCGGGCAGGTTGACGCGTGTCTGGATGCCATGCGCCGCAAGCTCGTCCGGCGCCCCGATGCCGGACAGCATCAGCAGTTGCGGCGTGTTGATCACCCCGCCGGAGAGCAGCACTTCCCTGCGTGCGATGACTGTTCGCTCGCTGCCGCGATGGTTTATCGCCACGCCGGTGGCGCGCGTGCCTTCCAGGATGATCTTGGTCGCCGTCGCTTCGGTGAGGACGGTGAGATTGGGCCGCCGCAGGACCGGCCGCAGATAGGCCGACGCGGTCGAGCTGCGCCGCCCCTTGGAGATCGTCATCTGCAGGCGGCCGAAGCCTTCCTGCCGCTCGCCATTGTAGTCGTCGGTCTGCGGGTAGCCTGCCTGCACGCTGGCCTGCGCAAACGCCTCGATCAGCGTGTCCTTGTAGCGGCAGAACTGGGTATTCACCGGACCGGACCCGCCGCGAAAGCGACTCTCGCCCCCTTCCCAGCTTTCCTGTTTCCGGAAATAGGGCAGGACCTTGTCATACGACCAGTCGCTTAGCCCGCTGGCGGCCCAGCGGTCGTAGTCGCCGCGATTTCCGCGCACATAGGCCATGGCGTTGGTCGACGACGATCCGCCGATGACCTTGCCGCGCGCGCACTCGACCCTGCGCCCGCCGACATTGTCCTCCGGCTCGCAGAAATACATCCAGTCGTGCCGGCGCTCGGTCAGGATCTTGCCCCATCCAAGCGGTATGTGGATCATGGGGTCGCGGTCCCAGCCGCCGGCCTCGAGCAACAGCACCGAGCATCCCGGATCGGCGCTCAGCCGGTTGGCGAGCACGCAACCGGCCGATCCGGCCCCAACGATGACATAGTCGTAACTTTGCGCGTGCTGCATGATGCGTTTCATTGCCTTCGTCCGGCGCCCGGGGGCCAGTGAACTGTTGAAACCGAGCCTGGAAATCCCGGCACGGGCCGGGATCGCCTAGTCATTCCACAAGGCGGCCGGCACTAGAGCAGGCCAGCCTCTCTCAGGCGCTGCGACCAGTGGTTCCACCCGCGGTCGATCTGGGCGCCGACGAGCTTTCCCGCCGTCTTGATCTCGCCCGGCGACAGATACTTGATCGTGCCGATCTGCAGGCCGGCCGTGAGCGCCTTCGCTTCCTGCTCGAGATAGAAGGCGCGGAAGACGACCTCGCGCACGGAGTTGCCGACATTGACGACGCCATGACGCGCCATCAGGACCACGGTGCTGCCGCCGAGGCTTTCGGCAATGTCCGCGCAGACATCGGGGCTGCCGCCGAAGAGGTCCGTTTCGTCGCCGTGCTTGTCGCGGATCTCGTACACCGGGACGGACTCGCCGATGAAGGCCCCCATGTGGGTGACCGGCCGCAGCGGCGTGTCGACGAAGCAATAGGGCAAGACGGCCGGCGAGTGGGTGTGGAGCACGCACTGGACGTCCGGCCGCGCCTTGTAGATTTCGCTGTGAATATAGCGCTCCAGATAGGAGGGCCGGTTATCCGGCGTCTCGCCGTCGAGATTGAAACGCTGGATGTCGTCGACGGTTATCAGGCTCGGCGCGAGCTTCTGAGCCAGAAAGAAGCTTTCGGGGTCCTCGGGGTCGCGGGCGCTGATATGCCCGAACGTGTCCATGATGCCTTCGTGCAGAAGTATCTTCGTCGCCGTGACCAGCTCTTCGAAGACCTTCTGGCGCACCGGGTTGTTGTCTTTCATTCCAATTCTCCCATTACGCGGCGATGGCGGCCATTTTTATTCTTGTTGTCGGCCGCCCGCGCCACGGTTTCACTTGTTCTCGTAGATGCCGACGATCCGGTTCTGCTCGATGATGTTCCCGGCATATTTCTGCAGGAACTCTTCCCTGGCGGGGGTGCCTTCGACCTTCGTGTCGAGCGCATAGATCCAGAAGTAGTAGTGATGCTTGCCATGGCCAGCGGGCGGCTGCGGCCCGTAATACTGCTTGTCGCCCGCGCCGTTGGGTCCGACGCGAAATTTTTCCTGCGCGTCCGAAAGATCGGTGGTCGAGGGATCGATGCCGTAGACGACCCAATGCGTGAAACCATTGGCCAGGGGCGCGTCCGGATCATGACAGATCAGCGCCAGTTCCTTTGTTCCTGCAGGAACGCCGCTGATGCTGAGCCTGGGCACCACGTTGCCCTTGTCGCCCGCGTGCTCGTCGCGCAATCTTCCGAGCGGCTGGAAATCCGCCGACGTAATCTTGAGGTCCTTGATGTTCAGGGGCATTTAATCTCGTCCTTCAGCAATTCGAGCGAACTAGACGCCGGCCTTGAGGTCGGCGACGGATTTGCCGCCGACGCGCTGATGCACGCGCGGGCCCGATGCGACCGCAACGCAGATCAAAAGCTCGTCCGGGCGCGGCGCGTCCGGCACCGAAAAAGTGACGGCGTCATAGTGGGAGCGGATGTAGAGCTCGTCCTTGTGGGCAAGCGGAATATCGATGGTGGTGCCGGCAACGGCGACCTTGCTGACCGACGAGATCCAGGCTTTGCCGCCGCCGACCTGCTGGCGCAGCGGATCGCCAAATACGGTGGTGATGCAGGCGACCACATGCTCCTGCTCTCCGGCCGTGCCCGCGATACCGCCCTTGCCATAGCTCTCGACCGGCCTGTTGCCGAGCAGCGCCACGGCACGTTCGCCGAGCGCATGGCCGATAGCCGAACTCGGATTGGTCAGATCGGACAATTCGGCGACGTACTTTCCGGCGAACGGATTGCGTATGACGACGCCAGTCGCGACCTTGACGAGGGTCTCGCCAGGCGTGCCGCCGTCATGCCGGCTTTCTTGGACCGAGGCGTACCATCCCCTGACATCGTAATCCCGCTCGACTTCACTGGAATAATTCATCTCTATCTCCTGAAGGGAGCGCGCATCTTTCGCGCGCCCCGATTAATTCTTGGACCAGTCCGCCCGAGCCCTATTGCGGCCACGAGTAGACACGGCGCAGCGGGTCGAAGCGCGCGGCTTCGAGCGCGGCCGGCGTGAACATGTTTCCCTTGGAAAGCGAGCGGTTCGCCGCATAGTCGCCGGAAAGGGCCTGGCAGCGATCGGTGATCGGGCGAATACGCGTCTCCCAGGCGACGAGCGCATCCTCGACCGAAGCGCCCTCCTCCAGGTCCTGCGACAGGCTGAAGGCGTTGACCATCGCGCAGCCGGCGCCCTGGGCAAGAGCCGGGCACATCGCATGCGCGGCGTCGCCCACCAGCGCCACCTTGCCTCTGGTCCAGCTGTCCAGCTTGTTCGTCTGATACGTGTCGTACCGCGCAGTCTCGAGCTTCGCGGCTTCGACCAGGCATGGCTCGAGGAAAGGGAACATCTCGACCCAGACCTCGAGGTCGAGCGGAACTTTCGACCCACGCGGATCGGCGGCCGGCGCCATCAGACCCAGATACAATTCGTTCTCGTTGCAGGGCGAATAAAGGATACGCTGGACGCGCGGCCAGAAGTTCCACATGTCGATGGTGTTGTCCCACTCGCCGTGGCCGAGTTCCTTTTTCTTGCGCGGGACGATCAGCCGGATAATTCCATCCTTCGACGTCCAGCGGTCCTGCTTGAACCCTATGGAGTCCCTGACCTTGGAGCCCACGCCGTCCGCTCCGACGATCAGGTCGGCTTCCAGAACCTCGCCGGTCTGGAGGGTCAGGCGGCCTTCCGGGTCGGCCGCGACCGCCTCGGAATCGACGCGAATATCGACCCCCAGGGCACGAGCGCGGCTGACGAGAGCATCGTGCAAATGGCTGCGCGTCATGATGCGCCAGGGAAGGCCGTTGAACGTCTCCCTGGAGATCGACTTGTTATGCATCCAGGTTTCGTAGGTCGGAGGCGTATGCGACCCCTGGAGAACATCGTCCAAGGCGCCCAGCCCTTCGAGCACGCGAAGGCCATTGTGCCAGAGATAGATGCCCGCGCCGAATGCCCGCAGTTCGGAGCTTTTTTCGTGCAACCTGACGTCCCAGCCGTTCTGCTTGAGAGCGATGGCGGCCGTCAGGCCGGCGAAGCCCCCACCGGCGACCTCCGCGCGACGCGTCTTGCCCGGAGTTTTGTTTACAT
>NZ_RZRY01000572.1:0-4069 GCF_003998035.1 Mesorhizobium sp. M2A.F.Ca.ET.039.01.1.1
CGATACGGCATGGCGAAATAGGCGATCGGTCGCTTCGCGGATCGAGATGACGGTCGGTTTGATCTCACCCGGCTCCGGCGCCCGCAGCCGCCGGCCGCCGAGCTCGGCCGCGCGGAAGCCGCTGGCCGCCTCGGCAAAGCGGGCGATCTCGGCCGGGTCGTCGAAACGGTCGAAGGACTTTTGCGGATCGTTGCGCAGCACCACGGTGTTCGCCGTATCGAGCGCAAGGATGCCGCCGGTGAAGCGGTGCGGGGTCCAGGATACCGTCATGATCAAAATCTAACCTATAAAACGTGTTTGACAAGTTAGATTCCGAGTGCAAGTTTCCGAGTGGGCCGGATTATCCGGCCCGCGCATGATACCAAAATCGGAACGATTTTTGGAAAGGGTCATGCGCAATATCAAAGTGCTACAGCGTCCTTTGCGCGCCGGATGGGCGCGCGGCGCTGTAGGGGATGCCGCATGCTCTATTTCTTCCAGCAGGTGCTGAACGGGCTGCATTCAGGCGCGCTCTACGCGCTGCTCGCCTTCGGCTATGTGCTGACCAACGGCATCCTGCACCGCACCAACCTGGCCTACGGCGCGCTGTTCGCCTTTTGCGGCCAGACGATGATCCTGACCGCCGCCTTCGGCTATCAGGCGCTGTGGCTGACGCTCGCCGCCGCGGTGGCGCTCGGCGTCGCCGCGGCCCTGCTCTACGCCGCGCTGATCAGCCACGTCCTGTCGCGCAGCGTGTTCGAGAGGCTCGCCGACCGCTCGCCCAACGCCATCGTGGTGACGACGCTCGGCATCTTGATTTTCCTGTCGGAGGCGAGCCGCATCGCCGCCGACACGCATGATCTCTGGCTGCCGCCGATGCTCGCCGATCCCGTCGTCTTCGCCGAAGGTGAAGGGTTCAAGGTCACGCTTACCGTCATCCAGCTGCTCGACTGCGCGGGGGTCGTCGCGCTGGTGGCGCTGGCGGCCTGGCTGTTCTCGCATTCGCGCTTCGGCCGCGCCTGGCGTGCCGTCTCCGACGATCCGAAAGCAGCGGCGATGTGCGGGATCGATGTGCGCGCGGTGTTCCGCCGCGCCGTGCTGTTCGGCGGTTTCTGCGCGGCCCTGGCCGGGGTGCTTGCCGGCCTCTACTACGGCAATATCTCCTTCGGCACCGGGCTGGTCTACGGCCTGAAGATCCTGTTCGTGACAGCGGTCGGCGGCTACCTGTCGCCGCTTCGGGCGGCCCTTGGCGCCGCGGCCTTCGGCATGGCTGAATCGCTCTGGGCCGGCTACTTCCCGCTCGAATGGCGCGACGCCTGGATCTATCTCTTCCTCGTCGCCATGCTGGTGCTGATCGGCGCCGGGCGCGACCAGGCCAAGATCGCCTAAAGCGCGTCGCGATCTTTCAGATTCGCTTCATCCGCTTTACGTTTTGGATTTAGCATGTCCTTATCCCGAAACCGGTTCCCACTTTCGGGAGACATGCTTCAAGCATCCCAGACTTTGGTTGCATGACGCATCGTCAGGCGGCGGCATTCCGCCTCTGCGCGGCTTATCGATCTGCTCGGCGCGGCTTTGCCATGTTGACCTGCCGGACCACGCACTGCATACCGTTGGGCCAGGCGACGCGACACCGGAGGGGGAATCGGGCGCGCCGCATTGTGAGGGAGGATATGCATGGCAGGGCTTCTCGCTCTATCCAGGACGATCGACCGCATCAACGAGTTCATCGGCCGCTGGGTTTCTTGGCTGATCCTGCTTGCGATCCTCGTGAGCGCCGGCAATGCCGTCATCCGCAAGGTGTTCGACACCTCGTCCAATGCCTGGCTGGAACTGCAGTGGTATCTGTTCGGCGCCGCCTTCATGCTGGCCGCGGCCTACACGCTGAAGCAGAACGACCATATCCGCATCGACATCGTCTACGGCATGTTCTCGCGGCGCGTGCAGCACTGGATCGACCTGCTCGGCCACCTGTTCTTCCTGATGCCTTTCGTCGTGCTGATGGTGGTCTATTTCGTGCCTTATGTGTCGCTGTCCTTCCACAGCGGCGAGATGTCGACCAATGCCGGCGGCCTGATCGTCTGGCCGGCCAAGGCCATCCTGCTCGTCGGCTTCTTCCTGCTGGCCCTGCAAGGCGTTTCCGAGATCATCAAGAAGATCGCCATCATGCGCGGCGACATGGACGATCCCAATCCCTTCATATCGGCGCATGAGCAGGCCAGGCTCGAGGCGGAGGCGCTGGCCGAGGAAGCCAAAGCCATCGCCGGCGAGGTCCGCCCATGATCGAGTTCATCGCGCAGAACATGGCGCCGATCATGTTCGCCTCGCTGATCATCTTCCTTTTGATCGGCTACCCCGTCGCCTTCTCGCTCGCCGCCAACGGCCTGCTGTTCTTCTTCATCGGCGTGCTGGTCTCGCCCTATTCCGGCGGGTCGATCAACCTCGCCTGGCCGCTGCTGCATGCGCTGCCGGACAATTTCTACGGCACCAGGGTGATGTCCAACGACACGCTGCTGGCGATACCGTTCTTCACCTTCATGGGCATCGTGCTCGAACGATCCGGCATGGCCGAGGACCTTCTCGACACGATCGGCCAGCTGTTCGGGCCGATCCGCGGCGGCCTTGCCTATGCGGTCATCTTCGTCGGCGCGCTGTTGGCCGCAACCACCGGCGTGGTGGCGGCCTCGGTCATCGCCATGGGGCTGATCTCCCTGCCGATCATGTTGCGCTACGGCTATGACCGCAGGGTCGCCTCCGGCGTCATCGCGGCTTCCGGCACGCTCGCGCAGATCATCCCGCCCTCGCTGGTGCTGATCGTGCTCGCCGACCAGCTCGGGCGCTCGGTCGGCGACATGTATGCCGGCGCGTTGATCCCGGGCATCGTGCTGACCGGTATCTACATGCTCTACATCCTGATCATTTCGATCGTCCGGCCGAACTCGATGCCGGCGCTGCCGCTCGAAGCCCGAACGCTCGGCCGCGGCGTGCTGTCGCTGATCGTGGCGCTTCTGGTTACCGGTGCGATCTCCTATGGCGCCTATCGCTATCTTGCACCGACACAGGGCGACAATGCCGACATCCTCGGCTTCGCCGTCGGGGTCATCGTCATCTATGTCGCCGCCATCGTCGACCAGCGGCTGCGCATCAACATGATGTCCAAGCTGGCGCAGCAGGTGGTAATCGTGCTGATCCCGCCGCTGGCGCTGATCTTCCTGGTGCTGGGCACGATCTTCCTCGGCATCGCCACGCCGACCGAGGGCGGCGCCATGGGTTCGGTCGGAGCATTGATCATGGCGGCGGCCAAGGGGCGGCTGTCGCTCGACGTCGTCAAACAGGCGCTCGCCTCGACGACCAGGCTTTCCTCCTTCGTGCTGTTCATCCTGATCGGCGCGCGCGTCTTCTCGCTGACCTTCTACGGCGTCAACGGCCACATCTGGGTCGAGCATCTGTTGATCTCGCTGCCCGGCGGCGAGACGGGCTTCCTGATCGGCGTCAACATCCTGGTCTTCGTGCTTGCCTTCTTCCTCGATTTTTTCGAGCTCGCCTTCATCATCGTGCCGCTGCTGGCGCCCGCCGCCGACAAGCTCGGCATCGACCTGATCTGGTTCGGCGTGCTGCTCGGCGTCAACATGCAGACCAGCTTCATGCATCCGCCATTCGGCTTCGCGCTGTTCTACCTGCGCTCGGTCGCGGCCCGCGTGCCTTACCTGGACAGGATCACCGGAAAGCAGATCGCGCCAGTCTCTACCGGGCAGATCTATTGGGGCGCCGTGCCGTTCGTCTGCATCCAGGTGATCATGATCGGGCTCACCATCGCCTTCCCGCAGATGGTCATGCGCTACAAGGGAGCGGCGGTGGAGCCCAGCACGATAGACCTGAAGCTGCCCGACATGCCCTCGCTGTCGCCGCTCGGCACGCCACCCACCAATAACGGCGCGGCGCCCGCCAATGGCGACGCGCCGGCGGCGCCAGGCACGCCCGACCTGTCGCAGCCACCGAGCTTCGGCGAAGCGCCGGCCAAACCGGCGGCGCCGGCACCCGACCTCTCGCAGCCACCCAAATTCAACTGAGGCGAGCGGACCATGAGAGC
>NZ_RZRY01000573.1:0-4058 GCF_003998035.1 Mesorhizobium sp. M2A.F.Ca.ET.039.01.1.1
CGCTTAGATATTAAAGAGAATGTTCAAGCCTGCCGCTAAAGCCGCATAAGAACCTGGCCCGCGCGGTTCGGGCACTGGGATCCAGCGGCAACGTCAGCTGTTGCATCGGATCGTCGCCGGGATCATGATCCCCTTGGCTAATAAATTCCGACGTAGAATCGTTCGGACCGTTCGCTTTCTGCGCCGGTTTCACCGTGGCTTCCGCGACAGTGCGGTCGCCCGACAGGAGGGGAAGCGTCATGGGAGTCCAAACAGAACTTGCTCGCAACTTTCTCGGATCAATTCTCCAGCCCGGCGCGCCGACTTTTGATGAGGTAAGGAGGATACACAATGGCCTCGTCGACCGACGCCCCGCAGTCATTGCCCGTTGTCGAGGTATTGCCGATATCGTCGATGCTGTCCTTTACGCCCAGGCGACCGGACTGGAGATTTGCGTACGCGGCGGCGGCCACAACGTCGCTGGGCGTGCAGTGGTCGACAATGGCCTTATGATCGACCTCTCCTTGATGAAAGGAGTTCACGTGAATGCTGCCGCCCGGACGGCCATAGTCGAGGGTGGGGTGACTTGGAGGGAGTTGAATAGAGAGACCCAGTTGCATGGTCTTGCGACCACTGGAGGCGTGATTGGAAGTACTGGTGTTGCTGGACTTACCCTCGGCGGCGGCCTTGGATGGCTTATGCCGAAATACGGGATGGCGCTGGACAATCTGATCTCCGTCGATCTGGTGCTCGCAGACGGTTCCGTAGTGAAAGCGAGCGCCGACGCAAATCCCGATCTCTTCTGGGCGCTCCGTGGCGGCGGTGGCAATTTTGGCGTTGCCGCTTCCTTCGAGTTCCGCCTGCATTCCGTCGGCCCTGTCGTGTTCGGAGGTATCGTTGCCTTTCCATTCCATGAGGCGAGACAAGTCCTCCGCGGGTTCCGGGACCTCGCTGAAAATGCCTCGGACGACCTTATGCTCGTCGCCGGCTTAACTACCGCGCCAGACGGGTCGGGCACCCCGATCGTTGCCATCGTTTCCTGTCATATCGGCTCACCCGAAGATGCGGAGATCGTTGGAAGCCAGATCCGGAGCTTTGGCACCGTAGCGGTGGATGCGTTAGGGCCGATACCCTATGTGGACCTCAATGGAATGCTGGACGCGGGCTTCCCTTCCGGCGCATTCAACTACTGGAAGTCCACGTTCCTTCCGCGCCTTGACGACGATGCTGTCGAGGCCCTCGTGATCGCGTATGAGCGCTGCCCGGTTCCAACAAGCTCGATCTTGCTGGAAGGTTTCCACGGCTTTGCGTCGCGCGTTCCGGTAGAATCCACCTCCTTCGCGCTCCGTGACATTGGCTTCAACACGCTCGTGCTTGGCCAATGGATGGACAAGGCCTCTGCGGATCGCACCACCGCTTGGGCGCGCGCCAGCTTCGATGTACTCAAGTCCTTTGCTGGCAAGCGTCGCTATGCAAATTATTTGGGGGCAGACGAGGACGCCGGCGCGGCAGCGTTGGCCGCCTATGGTCAAAACCTCGCAAGGCTGCGGCAGTTGAAAACGCGCTATGACCCGAACAACATCTTCCATCATAACGTGAACATACCACCCGCCTAGGATATGGCGTTCTAGTCAGAGTAGGGTACCGCCAATACAGCGATGCAACCGGTTTGTCTGTCGATAGGGCTTCGAAAGTGAGGTTACCAGGTTCAAACACTGTTCCCGCAACCAATTCTATCATAACCGTCCCGGTCTGACCGGGGCGGTTTTTTGCGTTTAAAGCGCACGCAATCGTCGCTGCGCGCCGGTGGGAGCATCACCGCGCCGAGAAGCCGCGCGAACCGGAAGAGCGAGCAAGTTTGTGCACCTCAGGAGAGATATGGCGCGCTTTAAAGGCAAGCCTTTTGTTTCTATTGTGTGCGGTTACCGGTTGCTCGTATTTGGGAGTAGCTAGGGCAAGGCCCGATGTCGGGAAGGCAGCTATGCGCCCACAGTCAGCCGTAGAGATCAGCCTGCAACTTCCGGAATGCGGACATCGCCGGCGACCACTGTAGAGGTCGTGGTTGCTAGAAGCGGTCGCCATTTTACCAAGCTTCAATTGCCAGATGCGAATACAAAGCGCCTGCGCTTAGGTGGCAATTGCATCAGAGCCTGCGCCGCAAACGATCGCGCAGACCAGCTCATTCTTCTCTATCGAGATGCGACCTTTGCGCAGGGCGGCGAGGGCGGCAGCGCCGCTGAGGTCCGCCGCCAAGCCCATTTCGAACCAGAGCCATTTGGCTGCGGCGCGCATTTCGTCGTCGCTGACCAGCACGATCTCATCGACCCGATCGCGAACGGCTTCGAAGATTCGATCGTCGGAGCGCGCGCACGACATTGTTGCTACCCAGGTGGTCACCTTGTCGAGGGCGATGTTGCGGCCCGCCTCCAGCGAACGCAGCAGCACCGGCGATCCTTCGGCTTCGATGCCGACCACTCGCACACCCGGCTTCAGCCCCTTGAGCGCAGTGGACACCCCCGTGATAAGGCCGCCGCCACCCATCGCCACGAGCACGGTGGTCATCTCAGGCAGCTCCTCGAGCAGCTCGAGGCCGACCGTTCCCTGCCCGGCAACAACATCCGCGTCGGCAAAGGGATGGAAATATGCCGCGCCTGTCTCGCGGTGGAAGGCCAGAGCGGCGACGTTGGATTCATGCCAGGCGGAGCCAACGATCCGAACGTCGGCCTTCCAGGCCCGGAGCTTTTCGATCTTCTCGAGCGAGGCGTTGCTCGGCAGGAAAATAGTGGCCGGCACCTGTGCCATGAAGCCGGCGCGGGCCGTGGCGATGCCGTGATTTCCCCCTGATGCGGTGACGATGCCATGAGCGATGTCGCGGGCATCGAGCGCCAGCAGCCGGTTCGTGGCGCCCCGCGCCTTGAACGAGCCCGTGACCTGCAGCAGCTCAAGCTTCAAAGCAAGCCGATAGCCTTCGCCAGCTCCCGACTGGAGATTGGTCGCCTCGACCACCGGCGTGCGGCGGACATTGCCTCTGATCCGCTCGGCCGCCGCCCGGATGTCGTTCAGCTCGACGATCATGCGATCGCTCCCTCATAGGGCGCGGCCACCGTCACGCAGCAATTACCGACGCCGACCGGCCAGGCTGCCGACGACTATAGACCATCCCGTCGGCGGCGTAGAGCACCATCGAAAGCACACGCTAAATCGCGTCGATCGGTACTGGCGACGCGGTGCCATGGCGCATCTTCCGGTTGAGGCGTGAAGAGAGTTTGCAGACAAGAGGGCCGCAGGTTAGCGTTGATCCATGTTCATTTCCGCATAGGGCAATGATGAGATGACACCCCGAACCAAGTACGCGCGAAGCGGGGAAGTGGCCATCGCCTATCAGGTCTGGGGGAGTGGTCCAATAGACCTTGTTTGGGCACCGGGAACGGCATCCCACCTCGATCTGGAATGGGAAATGCCACTGCGCGCTCTGTTTTTCGAGAAGCTTGGGGCGTTCTGCCGGGTCATCAAGTTCGACAAGCGTGGAACCGGGCTGTCTGATCGCCCGATCCGAATGGCGACTCTTGAGGAACGGACCGACGACATCCGGGCGGTGATGGATGCCGAGAAGGTTGAGCGTGCCAGTCTTTTCGGTGTTTCCGAGGGGGGCTCGATGACAAGTTTGTTTGCTGCCTTGAACCCGGACCGCGTGAGATCGCTAATCGTCTGGGGCACGCAAGCTCGTTGGTGCGCTTCGGAAGACCACCCATGGGGTTTGTCGTCCGAGGCGTATGATCAGCTCATCAAGGATGTGGCTGAGAACGGCCCCTCAGACGAGTACATCCGTGGAGCAGGGGTCGGGCTCGGGCGTAGTGTCGATCAAACGGTGGTCGATGCCCAAGCGCGTGTTATGAGGGCCGCGGCGAGCCCGTCCGCATATGCGGCCTACGAAGCGATGAATCGGGACATCGATATCCGGAATATCCTTCCTGCGATCTCAGTGCCAACGCTAGTCATGATCCGTTCCCACGATCCGGTTGCATCGGCTGAAGCCGCGCGCGACATGGCGCGGCGCATACCTCAAGCAGAAATGAGGG
>NZ_RZRY01000574.1:0-4055 GCF_003998035.1 Mesorhizobium sp. M2A.F.Ca.ET.039.01.1.1
GGCTGGCGCCGGTCTGCTGGCGCGGCTCGGCCCCGCACTGGGGGAGGTCGAAGCCGCGCTCGATGTGGTGAACGGCTTTCGCGATCGGCCCGCCGGAACCCTGCGGCTCAATGTGCCGATAAGCGCCTCGCGGCTGGTGTTGCCAAGAATCGTTCCGGGTTTTCTGGCGGCCTATCCGGCCATTCGCCTGGAGGTGATCGCCGAGGAGAACTTTATCGATCTGCTGGTGGCCGGCTGCGATGCCGGCATCCGCTATGACGAGCGGCTGGAGCAGGACATGATCGCCGTGCCGATCGGACCGCGCACGCAGCGCTTCACCACCTCCGCAGCACCAGCCTATCTTGATCGCCACGGCCGGCCACAGCACCCGCGCGACCTGCTTGGCCATGCCTGCATACGCGGCCGCTTCCCGAGCGGGGTCATGACGCCCTGGGAGTTCGAGCGGGACGGTGAGGTGGTGCGCGTCGACACCACCGGACCATTGCTCGTCAGCATTGGCGGAGGCGTCGATCTCGCTGTCGACGCGGCGATTGCCGGTGTCGGCATTCTCTGGCTGTTCGAGGACTGGGTGCGCCCGCATTTCGAGAGCGGCGCGCTGGAGCCCGTGCTGGAGCCGTGGTGGCAGGAATTTTCCGGGCCGTTTCTCTACTATCCCGGGCGCCGCTTGGTGCCCGCGCCGCTGCGCGCCTTCATCGACTACATCAAAACGCCGGCCGGGCACTGGTAGCGGAAAACAAAAAGGCCGCTCGGAGGCGGCCTTTTCGAAAGCTTGGATTTCCCAGCGCTTAGCGCTTCGAGAACTGGAAGCTGCGGCGGGCTTTCGCCTTGCCGTACTTCTTGCGCTCGACCACGCGGCTGTCGCGGGTCAGGAATCCGCCCTTCTTGAGCACCGAGCGCAGGCCCGGCTCATAGTAGGTCAGCGCCTTGGAGATGCCGTGACGGACCGCACCGGCCTGACCGGAGAGGCCGCCGCCGATGACGGTGGCGACGATGTCGTACTGGCCGGCGCGGTTGGCCGCGACGATCGGCTGGTTGAGGATCATCTGCAGCACCGGACGCGCGAAATAGGTCGCGAATTCCTTGTCGTTGACAGTGATCTTGCCGGAGCCCGGCTTCACCCAGACGCGCGCGATGGCGTTCTTGCGCTTGCCGGTGGCGTAAGCGCGGCCCGACTTGTCGAGCTTCTGGACATGCACGGGCGCGGCCGGCTGCGCGGCGACGGTGCCGAGTTCTGCGAGCGAGGAAAGCTCAGCCATTACGAAGCCCTCTTGTTCTTGGAGTTCAGCTTGGCCACGTCGAGCGTGACGGGCTGCTGAGCGGTGTGCGGATGCTCGGCGCCGGCATAGACGCGGAGATTCTTCATCTGACGGCGGCCAAGCGGGCCGCGCGGGATCATGCGCTCGACGGCCTTCTCGACGACGCGCTCGGGGAAACGGCCCTCGAGCAGCTGGCGCGCGGTGCGCTCCTTGATGCCGCCGGGATGGCCAGTGTGCCAGTAATAGACCTTGTCGGTGTATTTTTTGCCGGTGAACACCACCTTGTCGGCATTGATGACGATGACGTTGTCGCCATCATCGACATGCGGGGTGAAGGTGGGCTTGTGCTTGCCGCGCAGATGGTTGGCGATGACGGTGGCCAGACGACCGACGACGAGACCTTCGGCGTCGATCAGCACCCACTTCTTCACCACATCCGCAGGCTTCTGCGAAAAGGTAGCCATGGTTTTGCTCTCAGGTTGACCTTTCTCGTCCACGAGGGACAAGAGAAGGCGTTTCTTGTTGCTTGGATTGACGGAAAGCCGAGCCACCCGCCAATAACAAAACGGCGGCCGTTGCGGGCCGCTGCTTCGCGAGGGCTTATAGGCGAGGGCACTTTATACGTCAAGGCAGCGGAAAATGCGTTTAGCGAGTAAAATAAAGAAAAAACAATGGCTTGGCTGAACGGTATTATTTTACCACAAAAGTAATCGATGCCAGTCGCCCTCGCGCTAGTGCTTTGCCTCAATTTCCCTGCGGGCGGCGCTTGAGAGAAATGCGGACCTGGTGATGCCGCGCTCGCGCGCGGCGGCATCGATTGCGCGCAGGACACCGCGTTCGAATGTCACGTTCGCCCTGACCACGGCACTGTCATTGTCGATCAGCGGCACGGAGACCAGATAAGCTCCTTCAGATAGCGCGGTACGGATATCGGCAAGCGATACAATCGCCTCATGGCTGGAGGGTTCAGGCACGGACATATCCTCGGCCCAAAGTTGCAGGGCCTCGATTGCATTCGGCACGATATCCTCGGGTACATCGGCCGCTGAAAAACAGCCCGGAATGTCGGGGAAGCGAATACCAAATGCGCTGTCGGCATCCTTCTCAACCAGCGCGAAGTAGTTCTTCATTACAGTCTCCTGATTGTATACTTCAGGTCTAGCGAATCCAGCCTGCCTGTTTGGCGATCGCGCGAGCAGTGCCGACTGGCAGATCTTTTTCCGGGTGCGGAACGACAAGCACGATGGCGCCTTTCCGGAATTTGTGATGCGAGCCCCGAACTGAGACCAATTCGAAGCCGTCGTCTCTCAGCCGCTTTATGATGCGGCGGCTGTCACGCTCGATCAAATGTCACCTATGCGCATATATATACACATCTCGCTGCGATATCAAGTTTGAGAAGACTTACGAGGGATCGAATAGGTCCCCGTGGCATGGGCCACAGTGTGCCCATCCGGGCCCGCCACGATGTCGATGTCGAACACCATCAGGCTCTTGCCGAGCTTCAGGATCCGGCAATGGCCGTCGATTGGACCGGCTTCGGCCTTGCGCATGAAGTTGATGTCGAGATTGACGGTCACCGACCGCGCGTCCGGTCCGGCGTGGCTGAGCACGCAGACATAGCCGCCGATGTCGGCCAGCGTGAACAGCGACGGACCGGACACCGTGCCGCCGGGACGCAGATGCCGTTCGTCGGCGTTGAGCCGAACCGTGCAGCCGCCGGGAAATACGTCGATCGCCTCATAGGAGGTGAAACTGTCGTTGAGCTGCGGATAGACGCTTGCCATCAGCGCATTGACTTCGGCCGCATCGAGCATTGGCTTCAGATCGCTTTGGGCGGGCATGGGCAACGTCCTATATGAGGTGACAAGCTCCGGGCGATATGCCTGGACCAAACGGTGCGACGGAGAAAACACGCCTCGCGGCTGTTCTTCAACCGGCAGCGTGCTAGTTCTGTTGCTCCATGCGCCGCGAGCGCTGACCCGAAAGGTTGGACATGGCTGAAGTCGTTGCCATCAAGCCCGCCGTCGCCGACGGCCCCGTTCTTGTCAGTCGGGACAAGGGCGTCCTGCGCCTCACGCTTGCCAGCCCGCCGGCCAATGCGCTGTCGCTGGCGACGATGGCAGCGCTGCAGGCAGAGTTCGATCGCGTGAAGGCCGACAAATCCGTGCGCGTCATCATCCTGGCTGCGTCCGGAAAAGTGTTCTGCGCCGGTCACGACCTCAAGGAGATGACGGCGCACCGCGCCGAGCCGGACCGCGGCAAAGCCTTCTTCGAAAGAACCTTCGCTGCCTGCGCGATGTTGATGCAGACCATCGTTCGCCACCCGAAGCCGGTCATCGCCGAGGTCGACGGTCTCGCCACCGCCGCCGGTCTGCAACTGGTCGCGAGCTGCGACCTCGCCATCGCCTCGCACGAGGCCACCTTCTGCACGCCGGGCGTCAATATCGGGCTGTTCTGCTCGACGCCCATGGTGGCGCTGTCGCGCAATGTCTCGCGCAAGCAGGCGATGGAAATGCTGCTCACCGGCGAGACGATCGACGCCGCGACCGCCAAGGAATTCGGCCTGATCAATCGCATCGTGCCGCGTGAATATCTCAACCAGGTTGTCGACAAATACGCCCAAACCATTGCTTCCAAGTCATCTTTGGTGGTCAACACCGGCAAGGAAGCCTTCTACGCCCAGGCCGAAATGGGGCTGGCCGACGCCTATGCCTATACCGGCCGCGTGATGGTCGAGAACATGCTGGCGCGCGACGCCGAGGAAGGCATCGGCGCCTTCATCGGCAAGCGCAAGCC
>NZ_RZRY01000575.1:0-4040 GCF_003998035.1 Mesorhizobium sp. M2A.F.Ca.ET.039.01.1.1
AGTCTGCACCGCTACCAACAAATGGTTGGCGCGGGAGTGGCTCGACGCTGAACCTCGTTTGCGCGGTTCGATCGTGGTGGGCTCGCAGCTTCCCGATCGGGCTGCGGAGGAAATCCATAGGTGTGCCTCCGACAAAAGGTTCGTTCAGATCCTGCTGCTGGCCGGCAACGAAATGCTTCTTGGTCGCAGCCATTACTGGCCGATCTATGAAGCGGCGCAAAAGCATGGCCTGCCTGTCGGTATCCATGCCGGGACCATGTATCGTTATCCCACGGCGAGCGGCGGTATGGGATGGCCGTCGACCTACCTGCAGGACTATGCCAGCGGAACTCACATTTTCGCGGCGCAGCTCCAGAGCCTGATCATGGAGGGTGTGTTTGCCAAGTTTCCTGATCTCACCTTCGTGATGATCGAGGCGGGCATCAGTTGGGTGCCCAGTTTCATCTGGAAAAGCAAGAAGGACTGGCATGGCACCCGCGGCGAGGTCCCGTGGGTGAAGCGCTCCCCTGCGGTGGAAATCCGGGATCGTGTCCGGTTTACAATCCAGCCATTCGATACGTCACCGGATCCGGTGCACGTGGAGAAGCTGATAGAGCATCTCGGCAGCGAAGACATGCTGCTCTTCTCATCCGACTACCCGCATTGGCAGTTCGACGGAGATGATCCGATGCCGCTCGGTTTTCCAGCACGGCTTCGCCAGAAGATCGCGCAGGAGAACCCCCTGCGGACTTACCCGCGGCTGAAGGAGACGGTGCAATGACCGACACGAGAGCCAGCCCGAAGCAGTCGGTGCGCTCCACATCTTCGCCAGGTATTGCCGATTGCGATATCCATCCGGCCCTCAAAGGCCGCTATGGCCTCTATCCGTATATGTCGAAGCGATGGCGCGACCATCTCGATCAGTATGGAGAGTTGGGATTGGAGGCGTTTGCCAGCGGCTACAACTATGACGGATACAATCCAATGTCGTGCCGTCGTGACGCCTGGCCGGATGGCGGGCTGCCCGGTTCGGACCTGGCGCTCATGAGGAAGCAGCACCTCGATCCCAACAATGTTGTCTTCGGCGTGCTCCAACCCATGGTAGGGCTGCCCAATGGCGGGCGCAATCTCGATCTCAGCAACGCGTTGTCGACAGCGATCAACGATTGGCAGATCGCCGAGTTCGTCGAGCCGGAGGACCGGCTGAGGGCCTCCGTTGTGGTCGTTCCGGACGATGCCGCTGCCGCAGTCGCAGAAATCGAAAAGCGGGCTCTGGATGCGCGATTTGTCCAGGTGGAGATATTTGCGGGGACGACCGAGCCACTGGGGCACCGGCGCTATAGGCCGATCCTGGAAGCCGCGGCTCATCATGGCTTTCCGATCGGCATGCACATCGGAGGCCGAGCCGGTGCACGGACTGCCAGCGGCTGGCCATCCTACTACTGTGAGGACCATTTGGACCTCACCTTCGCTGCGCAGTCGCAGATTATGAGTCTCATTCTTGAGGGCGTCTTCGATCAGTTGCCATCTCTCAAGGCGGTCATCGTCGAGTGCGGCTGTACCTGGTCGATCGGACTTGGACACCGGCTGGACATGTTGTGGCGGCGCATCGGCTCGGAGGTGCCGACCCTGAAACACCCGCCTTCCCACTATCTTCGCAAGCATTTTTACTTCTCTACACAACCGATGGAAGAACCGGACAACCCCGAGGATCTCAACTACCTGTTTGATCAAATCGGCTGGGACAGGCTGATGTACGCAAGCGACTATCCCCACTGGGACTTCGATGATCCGCGCTACGCCTTCAAGGCGCGGATATCCGAGGAACACAAGGCGATGTTGTTTCGGGAAAACGCAAGAAACGTTTACCGGATCCTGTAACGCGAACAGCCGATAGTCAGCACGCGCATAACGCGCCAGGCATTGCGCAAGATAGAGCAGGGTAGCCGCTTCAAAGTGGCCCACAGGAAGGATTTCGATGGCTGGGCAACCGACGGCACAACGGACTTTTCGCGACCAGAGGTGTTGTCGTGTTTCACAGATTCGAGGCTTGAGGGATTCGAGAAAGCGAACTGCGTGGCGGATACGGACCTATCTGTGCGGTTCGATAAAATGTTTGTTGAAGTAGCTCAACAAAGCGGAAGATTTCTGGGCCAGAACCTCGTCCGGTCTTCAGCTAAATTGGTTGTAGGTCTTGGAGTGGTCTCGTGGACCTGGTAGATTTGTACAAGCCTGTGTCAAGAGTGCGTGAACACGGGATGACCCAGCCAGTCCTTTCGGTTTCGCAGTTGGTGACCTCCTTCCGTGTCGGAGGGCGCTGGGCGCCCGTGGTGGCCGGCATATCCTTTGAGATCGGCGCAAGAGAGACAGTCGCCGTCGTGGGCGAATCCGGCTCGGGAAAGAGCGTGACGGCGCTCTCGATCATGCGGCTCAACTCACCAGCTTCGACCCAGGTCGAAGGGTCGATCAAACTTGGCGGGCAGGAGTTGCTCACGCTCTCGGAAGCCGAAATGCGTCGCATCCGCGGCAACGATATTGCCATGATTTTTCAGGAGCCGATGACCTCGCTGAACCCGGTACTCACAATCGGGTTCCAAATAGCCGAATCGCTGATTCTGCACCGCGGCCTTTCGCGATCCGAGGCTGAGTTGGAAACGATTAGGCTGTTGGAAAAGGTGTGTATCCCGGCGGCGAAGTCGCGCTTCCACGAATATCCACACCACTTTTCGGGGGGCATGCGCCAACGCGTGATGATCGCGATGGCGTTGGCCGGCAAGCCAAAGCTGCTGATTGCTGACGAGCCGACGACGGCGCTGGACGTCACGATTCAGGCGCAAATCCTGGAACTGATCAAGGAGTTGCAGAAAGAGGAGGGCATGTCCGTCCTCTTCATCACGCACGACATGGGCGTCGTCGCCGAGATCGCCGACCGTACGGTGGTCATGTATAATGGTCAGGTGGTCGAGGCTGCCTCGACCGATGACATCTTCAGACGCCCCAAACATCCCTACACGCGATCACTGCTTTCAGCCGTTCCAAAGCTCGGCTCGATGAAGGGGCGCCGGAGGCCAATGCGTTTCCCGATCGTCGATCGCACGACTGGCCAATCCGACGTGCCGGCCGAGGTACCGGACACTGTTAAGGAGGCTGAGCGCCCGGTGCTTGAGGTTGCCGGCTTGACGAAGCGCTTCGAAATTCGGTCGGGTATGTTTTCTTCGGTCAAGGGCCGGGTCTACGCGGTCGAGAATGTATCCTTCAGCGTCAAGAGTGGCGAAACCTTGGCACTGGTCGGCGAGTCAGGCTGTGGTAAATCGACGACAGGCCGGACGGTGATGCGGCTGACTGAGCCCCTCTCAGGCTCGATTTTGCTCGACGGCGTTGACCTTGTCAAACTTGGCCAATCCGAGTTGCGCAAGCAGCGCAATCGCATGCAGATGATCTTCCAGGATCCGTTCGCATCGCTCAATCCGCGCATGGATATCGGCACGGCGATCAGCGAACCGCTGCTGATCAATAGTCTCGCCAGCCGTTCGGAAGCACGCGATAAGGTCACCGACCTTCTGCAGCGAGTGGGTCTTTCGCCTGACATGGTCAATCGCTTTCCCCATGAATTCTCGGGTGGCCAGCGCCAGCGCATCTGTATTGCGCGTGCGCTTGCACTCGAGCCGCGCCTCATTATGGCGGACGAAGCCGTCTCGGCGCTGGATGTTTCTGTGAAGGCGCAGGTCATCAACCTTATGCTGGATCTTCAGGCCCGTATGGGCCTTGCGTATCTCTTCATTTCGCATGACATGGCGGTGGTCGAGCGCGTTAGCCACCGCGTGGCTGTGATGTATCTCGGCGAAATCGTCGAGATCGGCCCGCGCGAGGCCATTTTTCAGAATCCGCAGCATCCGTACACCAAACGGTTACTCGCGGCAGTGCCGATCGCCGATCCGGCACGGCGCCTGCAGAAACGGCCGGTTTCAAACGACGAAATCAAGAGTCCGGTCCGGCCTGCAGACTACGTCCCACCTGTGCGCCAGTATCGTGAAGTCTCGCCTGGCCACGCAGTCATGATT
>NZ_RZRY01000576.1:0-4032 GCF_003998035.1 Mesorhizobium sp. M2A.F.Ca.ET.039.01.1.1
GCGCTGCATCACCTGGACGTGCCCTGGCTCCCCTCGCAGATCGAGCAGCGCGAGGGCCGCATCGTCCGCCAGGGCAACCAGCATGACGAGGTCGAGATCTTCGCCTATGCGACGGAAGGCTCGCTCGACGCCACCATGTGGCAGAACAACGAGCGCAAGGCCCGCTTCATCGCCGCAGCACTCTCCGGTGACACTTCCATCCGGCGGTTGGAAGATCTGGGCGAAGGGCAGGCGAACCAGTTCGCCGTGGCCAAGGCGATTGCTTCTGGTGACCAGCGTCTGATGCAGAAGGCCGGTCTCGAGGCTGACATTGCACGGCTCGAGCGCCTGCGCGCCGCCCATATCGACGACCAGCATGCCGTGCGCCGGCAGATCCGCGACGCCGAGCGCGACATCGCGCATTCGACGCGCCGTATCGCGGAAATCGGCAAGGACAGGGAGCGGCTTGTTCCGACAGCCGGTGAGGCCTTTGCCATGAGCGTGACCGACAGGTCTTACGCCAAGCGCAAGCAGGCCGGCCGGGCACTGATGAAGGAGATTCTCACCCTGATCCAGCTACGGCATGACGGCGAGACCCTCATCGCCTCGATCGGCGGGTTCGACCTGCAATTCTGTGGCGAGCGCTTCGGGCAGGACGGCTATCGCTACACCACTGTCCTCCAGCTCACCGGAGCCGATGATGAGATCGAGCTGCCGGTGACGGTAACGCCGCTCGGCGCGGTCGCCCGGCTCGAACATGCCCTGTCGAGTTTCGACCAGGACCGGGAACGCTATCGGCAGCGTCTCGCCGAAGCCCGGCGCCGTCTCGCCTCCTACCAGTCCCGCGACGGCGGAGAATTCGCCTTCGCCGGCGAGCTGGCCGAAAAGCGCCGGCAGCTTGCCGAGGTCGAAGAAGCCCTCGCGGCCGACATCGAAGTCGTCGCGGATGCCGTCGCCGCCTGACTCATTGCGTTGCCCTCGGGGCATTGGTGCGAATACCGCTTCGTTTGGCTGCCCGGTGCAGCCGGTGCTCGAAATGATTGGCAAACACCTTGTAGTCGGCGTAGGCGTCCTTGTCGCACCAATATGCGCCGAAGCGGCCAACCAGGCCGGCGATCCAGTCGGCGGCCTGCAAGGTCTGGTATCGGTGGCTCTCCAGCTGGAATGGCGGCTCGATGAGCCGCTTTCGCGGCTCCCCGGCGCCATACATGCTGCGTGCCGCCGCGGTTATGAGGTTCTGGCGCTGGTCGTGCTCATCGAGCGCCAGGATGAAGTGGCCCTTGGGATCGCAATCTTCCGCGCAGAAGGAGTCGATCCGCTTGATGGCTTCCAGCAGCACCCGGTTGTAGAGGTAGTTCGGATTGTGCTTGTCGGGCGGCAGGTTCTTCTGAAGCCCGACATAAAAAGCGAAGCCGCCGATCGTCTCGATCTTGTTCAGAAGCCGGTTGGTCGTGTTGCGAAGCTCACGATACTTGGTGACATTGGTCACTGTGTAGAGGCTTGCGCCTTTCTTCTCCCAAATCGCCGGATGGACGCCAGCCCTCTTGATCTCAAAATCCAGAAGCTCGCATTTTCTTTGGAAGAACCACGTGCCGAAACCGCGCACCTCATTCATCGGCAGCACGAGCCCGGCCAACCCGAAAACCGGGCTCTCCTTGTATTTTGCATCCTGGCGATCGACATAGGGACCGATATGGCCGAATTCATCGAGATAGGCGATGTAGGTCAGATCGTACCCCCCAGAAGCACGAAAACCCACGCTTTTGGCGTGGGTCTCGGAAAGAGGGCAACAAATCCGTTGCGCCTCACGGTCCCGTAGCTAGGGTTTTTGCCTGCGCTTGTCAAGGTGGCAGCCCGATATATACCGCTCTGTCGATAGTGCCTCAATCCAGCTGCCGCTCTCCAGTGTTGAATGACGATCCTCGACCCGAAAATCAAATCTGGGCATGCATCTTCCTCGCGCGTCGTGCTCTCTGCCCGGTCGCGACGCCAGAGCAGCTGCCGATCAGGCCGGCGTGTAGGTGACCTTTTCCCCGTCCTCTTTCGCGAAATCGCGCACCGGATCATCGAGCAGCGGCAGCACCGCCTCCGAAGGCCGGCATAGCCTTGTGCCCTTCCGCGTCTCGACGATCGGCCGGTTGATGAGGATCGGATGGGCAAGCATGAAATCGATCAGCTCGCCGTCGCTCCATTTGCGGTCGGCGAGGCCAAGCTCGGCGTATGGCGTGCCGTTCTCCCGCAGCAGTTCGCGCGGGGTGATACCCATCGCCGCGATCAGCTCGACCAGCCGCTCGCGGCTCGGCGGCGTCTTCAGATATTCGATCACCACCGGCTCTTCGCCGCTGGCGCGGATCATGGCGAGCGTGTTGCGCGAGGTGCCGCAGGCGGGATTGTGAAAGATGGTGACCGTCACGACTGTGCCTTCTGTGGCTGGGTTTGCCGAATGATCTCGGGCCGCAGCAGCCAGCCCATCAGTGCCAGCGCGATCAAGGCGCCGAGCAGCTCAGCGACGATGAAGCCCGGCAGATCGATCGGTCTGATGCCGGAGAACGTGTTGGTAATCGAACGCGCCAACGCCACGGCCGGATTGGCGAAGGATGTAGAGGCGGTGAACCAGTAGGCGCCGGTGATGTAGAGGCCGACCAGCCATGGCACCGCGCGTTGCTCGAAGCGGAGGCCGGAAAGAATAACCGCGACGAGGCCGAATGTCGCCACGGTCTCGGAGAACCATTGCGCCGGCCCGGCTCGCAGCTTCGTCGCGACTTCCAGCACCGGCAAAGCGAACATGAGATGCGCCGCGATCGTACCGGCGATGCCGCCGGCGACCTGGGCCACCAAATAGGCCGGAAGATCGCGGGCAGGCAGCGACCGATTGAGACAGAAAACCAGCGAGACGGCCGGATTGAAATGGGCGCCGGAGATCGGCCCGAGGATTGTGATCAGGACGACCAGCATGGCGCCGGTCGCCAAGGTGTTGCCGAGCAGCGCCAGGGCCGTGTCATGCGTCAGGGTCTCGGCCATGATGCCGGAACCGACGACTGTCGCCACCAGCAGGCCGGTGCCGAGAAACTCGGCGGCGAACCGGCGCGGAAGATCGAATACTGTCATGTGATGCTGCCTGGAACGAAGTGAGCTGATTATTGCCGGGTCCTGGTGACGGGCTGACATCGGGGGGCGGCGAGCGCAGGTGCGCAGATTTCGTGACGGCCCGAGCAGCAATCCTCCATCAGGAAGCGGATCAGGCCGGACAGAGCGTCGTATTCGGCGCTGTAGACGACTGAGCGCGCGTCGCGCCGCTGCGTGACGAGGCCGGCGCGCTCCAACTCCTTGAGATGGAAGCTGACGTTGGACGGTGAGACCTCGACCTGCTCGGCCAGCGCACCGGCGGCAATGCCATCAGGCCCGGCCACCAAAAGCAGGCGCATAGCGCGCAGGCGCGTCTCCTGCGACAGGGCGCCAAAGACGATCAGGGCTCGATGTTCATCCACGTTTCAATGATCCTTGAAATATCGAAACGAGGAATAGCGAAGATACTCTCCCTCAACAACCGGGAAATGACCTCTGCGCTGCGATGGACCGTCCGATCCAACTTTCCGACGCGCTGGCCACCCCACAGGCTGGAGGCGGTCAGCTACCCCAAAGGACGAGGTGGCGCGCGGTCGTGGCTCGCGAGCATTCCGCCGGACGGGGCGGTTGCAGGCAGTACCGGGGAGGAGAACGAAGAAGGAAGGAACGGCTGGTCGCTGATCGGGCTGGCCGCCGCCGCTTACGCTCAACCGCGCCGCTCGCGATCCCGGCCCGTCGTCCTGCGCAGGGCTGAAAGCCCCGCTGGTCCGGCCAGGCAGGGATGCTCGGCCGCAGTTGCGCCGGCCCGCCTGCTCCGCGGTTGCCGAGGTGTCTTCGGGAAGAAGACCAGGAAAGACGGCTCCAACGGCCGGCTCAATCTCGAAAGGAACATCCCATGCATCTCATCAAAGTCGATCCGCGCGCGCTGAAGGAAAACCCCGACCGCACGCGCCAGACAAAGTCCTCACCGCAGGCCGACGCCTGTCT
>NZ_RZRY01000577.1:0-4018 GCF_003998035.1 Mesorhizobium sp. M2A.F.Ca.ET.039.01.1.1
CAACCAACTGCTGGGTGTTCTGGGTTCCGGCGCCACCGTGGCGCTGGTCGGCATTTTCCACGGCCGCCTCGACATAGACCCCAACATGCTGGTCGAACGCGAGATCGGTCTGCTGGGCTGCCATGCCTTTGCCGATGAGCTGCCCGACGCCATCGGGATGCTGGCGGAGCTGTCCGGACCACTGATCAGCCTGATCGATCGCGAGATCGGCCTGGACGATATTCCTGCCGCTTATGAGCGTCTTTTGGCGGGGCAGGGCGACGGCTTGAAAACCATTATCCGGCTGCGGCAGCCTGCCGGCACCTGATTTCCGATGTTCGCCGGAAAGGACTTTTGAATGAGTGCTTTGCCCGATACGGCCAGCCCCCTCTACGAGAAGGTCAAGGACTACATCCTGACCAACATCGGAACCGGCAAGTGGACCAAGGACAGCAAGCTGCCGTCCGAGAATGAATTCGTGGCCGCGCTCGGCGTGTCGCGCATGACCGTCCACCGCGCCTTGAGGGAATTGACCTCGGCCGGCTTCCTGATCCGGTTGCAGGGCGTGGGGACATTCATCGCGCCGCCAAAGCCACAATCGACGCTGATCGAGATCAACAACATCGCGGCCGAGATCGTCGCGCGCGGCAACAGGCATCGCTCCGAGGTTCTCGTCCTCGAAAGGATCACGCCGACCAAGGAGCTCTCGCTGTCCTTCGAATTCGCCAAGCGCGCCGCGATCTATCATTCGGTGGTCGTCAATTTCGAGAACGACCTGCCCGTGCAACTGGAAGAGCGCTTCGTCAATCCGAGTCTGATCCCGGACTACGACAAGCAGGATTTCTCGAAGATGGCGACCTATGATTACCTGATGCAGAAGACGCCGGTGACCGAGGTCGAACACATCATTTCCGCTGTCCCGGCCGATGCCGAGACGGCGCGGCACCTCGCCATCGACGTCGGCGCCTGCTGCCTGCTGCTGCATCGCCGGACATGGACTGGCGCGGTCGTCGCCACCATCAGCAAGCTGACCTATGTCGGCAGCCGCTACTCGCTCGGCAGCCGCTATTCTCCGTCGCGCAAGACGTGAGACGGGTCGAATCGTTCACGCCTCCGGCGCCGGTCATGACGGGGCAGGGATCGGCTTGCCCAAATGCTGCCAAGAGCACGGCAATCAGCCTCTCCAGCTTGTATATGCATGTATGTATTTTAGCCTTGACATCCGTCATCGCCGACGTTGAATATCGTTTCACTCCCGTCGACGTGGCAGGTAAGACGCCGAGGCACAGTGCCGCAAGAAACAGAAGCCGCATTCTCACCGGACGGGAAGTTTGGTTCAAAAAAGCGCTCTGGATCATCAAGGGGAACAAAGATGATGCTTAACCTCACAGGACAATTCCGTGGGCTCGTGGTGGCGGCGACCATCGGCTTCGCCCCGCTCGCCCACGCCGCCGATACGGTCATTCCCGCGACGCCCGAGGCCGGATCGTTCAAGATCGGCATTGAGCCGTGGCTGGGCTACGGCCAGTGGCATGTCGCCGAAGCCAAGGGCCTGTTCAAGGCGAGCGGTCTGTCGGACGTCCAGATCGTCAATTTCACCGAGGACAAGGACATCAACGCCGCCCTGGCGAGCGGCCAGCTCGATGCGGCGAACATCGCCACCCACACCGCCATGGGCATGGTCGCGGCCGGCCTGCCGGTCAAGATCGTGCTGCTGCTCGACGTCTCGATGACCGCCGACGCCATGATCGCCGGCAAGGACGTCGACTCGGTCGCCGATCTCAAGGGCAAGCAGGTCGCCTTCGAGGAAGGCACGACCAGCGACATCCTGCTGAAATACGCGCTGTCCAAGAACGGCATGTCGATCGCCGACGTCCAGCCGGTGCCGATGCCGGCCGCCGATGCCGGCAGCGCGCTGATTGCCGGCCGCGTCCCGGTCGCGGTCACCTATGAGCCTTATCTCACCACGGCCAGGGCGCAGAACAAGGACGTCAAGCTTCTCTTCACGGCCGGCGAGGACCCAGGCCTGATCAGCGACGTGCTGGTCGTGCGCGACGAGGTGATCAAGTCGCGGCCCGGCCAGGTGCTGGCCATGATCAAGGCCTGGGATGCGGCGCTCAAGGATTACAATGCCGACACGCCCGGCGGGCGCGCCATCATCTCCAAGGCGGTCGGCTCGAGTGTCGAGGATCTGAATACGGCGTTCGAAGGCGTGCGTTACTATTCGCTTGCCGAGAACAAGGGCGCGCTGACGGGAGACTTTTCCACCAAGACATTCGCCGACGTCGAGGCCGCCGCCAAGAATGCCGGGCTGCTTCAGGCCGACGTGACGCCGGAGCAGATGATCGATCCGGCCTTCGTCAAGGCCGCACAGTAGGTTCGTGGCGGCCGCCGAGATGTCCGACGAGCCTGCCGGCAAAGCGAGCCCGCCCGGCCCGGCGACGGGACCTGCCGCCAGGCAGGCGATGCGTCGACGCCGATCCTCCGGGATCGGCGCGCCCATCGCGCGCTCCCGCTTCCTGATCATTGCCGTGGCCGTCTTTGCCGGTCTCGGCCTCGCCTGGTGGGCGGCGACGGGGCTCGACCTGGTCAAGCCGATCTTCCTGCCGTCGCCCGCCAGCGTGGCGACGCAACTCGGCAAGCTCTGGGCCGACGGCACGCTGCTCACCGATCTCGAGGCCTCGATCTACCGTATTTCGGTCGGCTTCCTCATCGCCTCGGTGCTCGCCATTCCGATCGGCGTGCTGATCGGCAGCTTCCGAACCTGGGAAGCGGCCATCGAGCCGCTGGTCGATTTCATCCGCTATATGCCGGTGGTCGCCTTCGTGCCGCTCTCCATCCTGTGGGCGGGCACGAGCGACGTCCAGAAATTCCTGATCATCTTCATCGGCACCTTCTTCCAGCAGGTGCTGATGATCATGGACAACGTCAAGCGCGTGCCGGCCGACTTCGTCGGTCTCGGCAGGACGCTCGGCCTTCCGGACCGCAAGATCCTGACGCGCATCGTGGTGCCCAGCGCCTTGCCGGGCATCTGGGATACGCTGCGCATCAGCCTGGGCTGGGCCTGGACCTGGTTGGTGCTGGCCGAGCTCGTCGCCGCGACATCCGGCCTCGGCTATCGCATCACCGTCTCGCAGCGCTATTTCCAGACCAACACCATCATCGGCTACATCCTTCTGTTGGGCATTCTCGGCCTGATCACCGATCAGGTCATGAAGGCGCTGGGCAAGGTGCTGTTTCGCCAGGACAGCCGCTCATGACGAGGTCCGGCCGATGAATTTCCCCAAACTGCGGATCAAGGGCCTCCACAAGAGTTTCGGCACCGGAGCGCGGCGCACCGAAGTGCTGCGCGACATCAACCTCAACCTCGCCGACAATGAGTTCGTGTCGCTGGTCGGCACGTCGGGCTGCGGCAAGAGCACGCTGCTGTCGATCGTCGCCGGACTGCAGGATTTCGACTCGGGCGAACTCGACATCGACGGGTCGCCGATCCTGAAGCCAGGTCTCGATCGCGGCGTCGTCTTCCAGTCCTATACGCTGCTGCCCTGGCTGACGGCGCAGCAGAACATCGAGTTCGCCCTCAAGGCTGCCGGCCATGACCGCGCCACCTGCCGCAGGATCGCGCTTGAGCATCTCGACCTGGTCAAGCTCCCGCGCTCGGCCAATCTCTATCCATCCGAACTTTCGGGCGGCATGAAGCAGCGTGTCGCCATTGCGCGCGCGCTTTCCTACCGCCCCAAGATGCTCTTGATGGATGAGCCCTTCGGCGCACTCGATGCCCTGACCCGGCATCAGATGCAGGAGCTGCTCACCCAGATCTGGGAGGAGCACAGGCTGACCGTGCTCTTCGTCACCCACGACGTCGAAGAAGCCGTCTATCTGTCGGACCGCATTGTCGTGATGGGCATCGGCCCCGGGCGCATCATGCGGACTTTTGACGTCGACATCGAGCGCCCGCGGCGCGAGGAGGTCATGGAGAGCGCCGCCTTCATGGACCTGCAGCGCAATGTCCATAAAGCCATTCGCGAGGCCTCCAGAC
>NZ_RZRY01000578.1:0-4014 GCF_003998035.1 Mesorhizobium sp. M2A.F.Ca.ET.039.01.1.1
CAACAGGAGCGTGGGTCAGCACCTTGGCGTAATCGTCCACGCTTTCCTTCAGACGCGGGCCGAAGACGGTATTGCCTTCAATCAGCAAATCGCCCTGGGTGACGCATTCGAAAGGATCCTGAGTGGTGACGACGAACACCGACGTGTTCATGTTCGTACACAGGTAGAAGTCCGTCCCGAGCGTGGGGTTGACCGTTTCCACGGCCCACAAGCGCTGACGATCCTCGTCAAACGGATCGGTCGCGCCGGGACGGTAGAACTTGCCGCCGATACGCGGGGTGTTGACGTTCCAGCGATAGTTGAGCGGAGCGTAACCGAACACGCCGGTAGGCGTGGCGTGCTGGACGTCCATATACCGGTTCGGAACGGCCTCGACCTTTTCAGGGTCAAGGGTGTCGCGCAGATAGTGCGGGAAGTTGGCGCCCGTGTGCTGGTTCGTGCCGGGAACCAGCGGGTAGTGATAGAGCGGATCGGCCTGACGCTCAAAAAGCTGTTCAGGCGTGATTTCCGCGACCACCATGACGATACCGCCCGTGGGAATGCGCGGAGTTGCCACAGACATTTCAATCTGGGTGGCACCGTTCACGACCGACTCCGTAAGATTGGCAGCGTCCGACGCGTAGCGCTTGGACATGCCGAAGATGGTCGTTTCCTCGCCGAGCAAGATCGGCTGGCGGAGCGCCTGTTCCGGGATGGTGAGACCGTCCATCAACATGTTGATGAGGTAGTCATCATCCAGCTCGTTGTATTGCGTCCGCAGCTGCGCGAAGGCAGCGGTTTTCTTCGCCAGTTCAATGTTAGACAACGATACGGTGATCCCGTTCGCGGCCATTTCAGCGAAGACATCCGGAACCGCCGTGCCGGCGACGCCAGTCGTGGTTTTGATGTTGTAGGCGTTGCCGACGTTCGTCGGGATCGCGAACGGATAGGTCGTGGCACCCGTACCGGCTTCACGCACGGTCACGTTCGCCGAGGGTGTCGGAGTGCCCGAGGTGTACAGACCGATACCCTTAACCGGCAGCTTGGAGTTGACGACATTCAGCGCCACGTTGCCGTCAACAAGCGCCTGATCGAAGTTCGGCACGATGTGACGGAACTGTTCATGCCGCCAGAAGGCCGGCGCGAGGTTCTTCGCGGTGAGGGCGCGCAGCGCCAAATCCGGCGACCGGTTCTTTGCCCGGAAATTCCAGATTTCGTTGTACGCCTCATGATAGGCCGTCGTCACCGTGTCGCCGGTTTTCGCGTGAAGGCCGAGATAGACCTTGATGTCATCCGCCGTAGCGGAATTGAACACTTCACGCTGGACGAACGGCTGAACCGGGCCGCCCGCATACTGCTCGACACCCTCATAAGCACGGTTCACGGCGTCGATGCTGTCGAAGCGCGTGAAGGCCGACCAAGGCACGAGATAGGCCTTCACCGACACATACACGGCGTTCATCAGGATTTCCGCCGTTTCCATCATTTCGAACGAGAAGCGCATGCGGCCCGACCGCACGGCGTCTTCACGCAGGAGCGGCACAGCCGCGATGGGAACCATCTTGCCAGCGGGCAGGGAGGTAATACCGCGAACCGTGTGAATACGGTTCGACCGTTCCACCGTGATGGGGGAGGTGGACATGCGGGATATGCGGGTATAGTCGCCGTCGATCACACGAGGGCCGTTACCGCCTTTTGAGCGAGCCATTCTTTCTACCTTTCAGCTTGGTTACGACGCGCCGAAGCGCGCCAGACAGGATTTTCCGCCGTCGTGCGCAGGACGCGCACGCCATCAGAAGGACGGCCCCGAGAGGGGCATTCCGAACGGCGACTGATAGAGCTGGACACCGCGCTTGGCGGCAGACCCGCGAACGCGAGCGGGCTTGTAGGGCTTGCCCTTGCGGAAACGCGCAATGCGTTCCGCGATCATGCGATCACCGGCTTTTGCGTAATGGTCGACGTTGTAGAGGAGATCACGACCGAGGGAGATACCCCCGGCGATTGTCGAGCCTATTTCGCTATCGCCATAGGCATCTTCGAACCCCGCCATGTCTGGCGTGGTCGGATCATGGCGAACCCACCCATTGGTGAAGCTGTCCAACCACGGAGTGTTGGAAAGCTTGCCGTCTTTCAACGGCGGAGGAGTGTAGGAGGAGAGAGCGGCATTACCCTTGGAGGTTGCGCCGCCCCCTGGCATCGAGCCCGCAGACGGGCCGTAGATCGGGTTTCCGGTTAACTGCCCGAGGACAGTTACCGGCGGTCCGTTTTCCCATCCCCGAGATAGGGAAGCCGGGGCATTCCGAACACCAGCGCCGGAAGCAACAGGCCCGTGCCGAGAAGGAACAGTGTGTAGAAGATTTCCGGTTTCCGCGTTGAGGTTGGCGATTTGTGCGTCAAGCAACCTACTCCGTTGGGACCGTTCGGCATCTTCGAACGGATTGAAATTGGTGAGCCAATCACCGACGCGTGACAGCGCGCCGCCGACAGGATTACCCGGAGTGGTTGTTGACGTAAAGCCCGCCGATCCGCCGTTGCGGATTGCGGTCAGCGGGTTGAAGCCCGCCGCCTCGCTGTCGCGGACCATGCGGGCATAGTCAACGTGCGAGGTTGTTTCCTGCTTGTCCGAGCCGAACAGGCCCGAGAGCAGAGAGCCACCGAGGCCCAAGAGGGCTTCGATGAATTAGGCCGCCTCCCGAGGCTGGCCGAGCAAGTTCAGCGCCTTGCCGGTGATCAGGTCACACACAACCAGAACAACAGCCAGCACGCCGTTTGCGAACTGATCCGCCAGAGTGCCGTCAAGGCCCTTGGCGACGAGATAGGCTGCAAGAGCCGTGCCAGCCCGCGAAGCGAGGGGCACGACGATTGAGCGGAGAATGACATTCTTCAACACAAGCTCCCGTTTTCGTTTGAGGTTCGAAATCGGTTCGCTTGGTTTCGAGCGTTAGGCTAAGTCGCATAAGATAGATTATGGAACTTGCGTATTACTCACTCCGAGAATTGCCGCGGCTCGCCATTGGCGCCATTGGCGACAAACTCTGTGGACTGGCTGCGTGCGCCGCCTCGCGAATTCGAGCTACCAGCCAAACGCAGGAATGACGGGCTGCGATACTGGCTGAGAGTCGCCGCTATCGCTCTGACTCGTAAGGAATTTCAACCACCATGCCATCATAGGCCGGCGCCACGTGCTCCGGCGTCTCGGCCATCACCACGGCGTAGTCCAGCGGCACGTGCATATGCGTCAGCACGGCCTTGTTCGGAGCCAGTTTCTCGATCCAGCCCAGAGCCTGGCCGAGCGACAGATGGCTGGGATGGGTGTTGTATTGCAGCGCGTCGAGCACCAGGATGTCGAGGCCCAGCAACCGCTCGGCGGTGGCGACCGGGAAATCGCTGATATCCGGGCAGTAGGCAAGCCCGCCGATGCGGAAGCCCAGCGAAATGATATCGCCATGGATCTGCGGCAGCGGCTCAAAGGCGAGGGCGCCCCCCTCGCCTTCGATCACCACCGGTCTCGCGTGATCGATGATATGAGCCTTGACGATCGGCGGATAGGAGCTGCCGGGCGGCGTCTCGAAGCAATAGCCGAAGGCCTGGCGCAGCCGCTCCATCGTCGGTTCGTCGGCGTGGATGTCGATCCTGTGCCGCTGGTCGTGCACAAAGCCGCGCAGATCGTCGATGCCATGGATATGGTCGGCATGCGGATGGGTATAGACGACGGCGTCGATACGCCGGACCGAAGCCATCAGCATCTGCTGGCGGAAATCCGGTCCGGTGTCGATGACGACCGTGGTGCGCGCGCCATTGGCGGCAATCCGCTCGACCAGGGCCGCCGTGCGCATGCGCCGGTTCTTCGGATTCGCGGGATCGCAATTGCCCCAATCGCCGGTGATGCGGGGCGTGCCGGGCGATGAGCCGCAGCCAAGGACGGTGAAGCGCAGCCGGTCGCTCATGTCCGCGCCATGTCCGGACGCGGCATCTTGGTGAACAGCCTGAAGAAATTGCCGGTGGTGATATCGGCGATCTCGGTTTCGCTGACAC
>NZ_RZRY01000579.1:0-4006 GCF_003998035.1 Mesorhizobium sp. M2A.F.Ca.ET.039.01.1.1
GAGCAGGGCGGCGCCGACCTCGTTCATGCCGTTGAGCGGTGCGGTGGCGGCCGCTGGAAAGGGCACAACCGACAGCGTGCCCGCCATCACAAGAAATCTTGCCGTGTTCATCGCAGGTCCTCGTCGCCGTCGCTCTGCCTATAACGGTATCGTACGATCCATGACGAGGATGACAATAGGATTTCGGTCCGCCCGTCGGTGGTGCAATCATACTGTCGTGATTTCGGCGATGGCCGCGAAAAGCAAAAGGCCGGCACGGAGCCGACCTTTCCCTTGCCTCGTCATGGCGCCAGTACATCCGTGGTCGCAGCGAGGTCTCAACCCAGTAGACAGGTCTTAGGTAAACGAAACCTTAACGCCGAGGGACCGCTACGCCCTGGCCTGCGATTTCACATGCGCGATGTAGCCGCGCACGTCGCCGGCCGGCTCGGCATAAGCCTTGCCGAGCTTCTTCTCCAGGGCCGCCATGTACTCCTTCGCCCATTTGGGCAGCGCATAGTCGACGACCGCCAGGAATTCGAGCGTTGCCCCCAGCCTTATGTCGGCGATCGAGGGGTTGTTGCCGCCGATGAACGGTTTGCCGTTGCGGAAGAAAGAGTGAAACACCTCGAGCGGCTCGGCGATCGCGGCCATCGCCGCCTTCTGCGCTTCCGATTTTTTGTCGGGATGGGCGTCGCTGTGGCCGACCTCGCCGGCATATTGCGGGAAGCCGAGCGCCGGATAGGTGGCGCGCGCGACATAGGGATAAAGCGTGCCGATCAGATAGAACATGGCGCTGTCGATCATCGCCCGCTTGGCCGGCGCCTTCGGATAGAACTTCTCCAGCCCGTGCTTGTTGGCGAGATACTGCATGATGGCGCAGCTTTCCCACAGCACGCCGCGCGGCAGGCCCTTGTCCTCGATCATCGGCGTCAGATGCGCCGGATTGCGCGCCAGGAACTCAGGCGAGCGCGTATGGCCCCACGCGTCGGTCTCGGCGGGATCGAGCCCGGCTGCGCGCAAGAACACCCTGACCGTCAGGTTGTTGACGCTCGGCCTCAGCATGCGGAGTTTTATGCCGGACTTCTTGGCCGGTTTGGCCTTGGCTTTAGATGCGGCTTTTGCCGTCGCTTTAGGCGCGGACTTAGTTGTCGCCTTAGGCGCGGCCTTCGCCGTCGCAGCTTTTGCCGCCGCCTTCGCGGTCGGCTTTGCCGCGGCCTTGGCCGCGGGTTTCTTCACGCTCTTCGCTGCAGCCTTTGCCATCTGTTCCTCCCCTTATGGCTTGCTCAATATGGATTCTTCGCCGTCCGCTCGTCCGACAGGGTTTCGCGCGACCGCTCGACCAGCGCCTGAATGGCGTCGGCCAGATGGAGTTCGGCGATATTGTAGTCGCCGCGCGCCACGCGGATCTTGTGCGCCTCCATCAGCACGTCTGCGTGGGTGAAGCCGGCCGGCGGCTCGAAACGGTAGGAAGCAAGCTCGATCAGCAGTCCCAGCGGATCCTCGAAATAGATCGAATCCATGAAACCGCGATCCTTGACGCCGCTGTGTTTGATGCCGCGCTCGTCGAGACGCGCGACCGCCTGCAGGAAGGTGACCCGCGACACCGCGAAGGCGATGTGGTGGACGCAGCCTATATCGGTCGGCGTGCGCCGCTTGACCGGGGTCCGGCTCTCGTCGGTGAAGACCGTGATCAGGCGCCCGTCGCCGGGATCGAAATAGAGATGGCTCTCGCTCGCCTTGTCGAGATTGGGCTGCTCGAAGATGAAGGGCATGCCGAGCACCCCTTCCCAGAAGTCGATCGAGGTCTGGCGTCCGGCGCCGACCAGCGTGATGTGATGAACGCCTTGCGACTGCAGCTTCCGCATTGGTTCCTCCCCGCGTTCCGCTCGCCTCTTCCGCCGGGCAAGTTCGAAACCGCTCCCCTGGTGCCTTCGGCCAGGGGAGCATGATGCAATGCTAATTCAATCGACGACGTCACGCCAGAAGGGACATGTGCCGTTAAATCAGAACCTGGACGGAAAGACCTGATACGCTTAAGGGGGAATCGAACCCCTGTTCCCGCCGTGACAGTTGCCCCTCGCGAGGCAAGGCTCCTCGAAACGCGTACATCATTCGAGGCCGGCAGTCCGCAGCCCCTCAAGATAGGCGGCGCGATCCTGTTCCCGGGTCATTGGGTAATATTTCTCCACCCATTGGACCGACAGTGTTGGATGGAGTCGCTTCGCCTCTGAAAGGGCATGTGTCGCCTCATCGAGATCCCCTGCCATTCCTGCCGCGGCGGCCAGCGTACGCCACGCAGCGCCAAAATGTGGCCGAAGCAGCACTGCTCGGTGCTCGAAACTCGCTGCGTCGACGTATCGTTGGGCAACGAAGTGACACATCCCGGTCACGGTCAAAACTCCCGGCTGCTGCGTGGAATCGCGCGGGCTAAGCCGCTCGGCGATCGCGAGATGGTGCAGGCCGTCCTGTGGCATCCCTCCAAAGCCGTACGCGGCGCCCAGAATGACATGTGCGATGGCCAGGTTTGGATTGAGCGTGATCGCATCGGTTAGCGCGGTGACGGCCGCCTGCGTTCGGCGTGCCATCATGTGCACGTAACCGGCGGCGAAATGCGTCCAAGGATCGTCGGCATCATGCGCAATGGCGCGCTGAGCCATCTCATTCGCCTTCGGAAGAACCTAGGCCGGCTCCGCCAATCCGAGCAGCGCCCGCGAAGCCATCGTCCAGGCGAACAGGCTATTGGCACGCGGGTAGTCCGGGTCAGCGTCCACGGCCCTGCGTAGCAGTTGCTCGGCGGCCGCGAGCTCGCTTTCCGAGCTCCAGCTCCATATGTGAGGCATCGCCTTCATTACGAATCCCCACGCGTCAAGGCTAGCGGGAGGCCGGCTGATGTAACGCTGATGCTCTGCCGCATAGAGTTTAGGCTCGACGGCACCGATGACGCTATCGGCGATCTGATCCTGTAGCGTGAAGAAATCAGCCAGCTCGACGTCGTATCGCTCTGTCCATACTTGGCGCCCTCTGGAGGTGTCACTCGCCTCGGCGCTGATCCTGAGCCGCTGACCCGAGCGGCGGACACTGCCGCCCAGCACGTAGCGGACTCCGAGTTCACGCCCGACCTGTTTCACGTCGAGCGCCTTGTTCCTGTAGCTGAAGGACGAGTTGCGGGCGCAGACGAAAAGCCACCGCAGCCGCGCCAGCCGCACGATGATATCTTCAGCGAGACCGTCGGCAAAATATTGCTGCTCGGCATCGTCGCTCAGGTTGACGAAAGGGAGCACGGCAATCGAAGGCTCAGGCTCCGCAGAATTTCGCGCGACTGCTGCCTCGTCGAGCCTCTCGATCGCGCCGGTGAAACGGTAACCAACCCGCGGAACGGTTGCGATCCACTCTGTTCCGTCTGCCATGGAGCCGAGAAGGCGCCGAAGGGACGCGACCTGGACCGAGAGATTGCTTTCCTCGACTGCGGTCCCCGGCCAAGCGGCGTCCAGTAGTTCGGACTTGGTCAGGACCTCACCGGCGTTCCTTGCCATCGCCGATAGGAGCAGCAGCCCCCGGTAGCTGATCGCGACAGGCAGGCCCTGCCTCAGAAGCGTTCCCGCCTCGGGGCTGAGCACAAAAGGACCAAATGCGAGCCGCTGCTCCGGCATTGCGAGACATTATGTGTTTTCGGCGATTTTCGGAACTGTTCGGCCGCGCTTCGATACGTTTTGCAGGCGGCCCGACATCTTGGCTCCAGCTCAGCCACAGGAGAGCGTGCAATGCCTGGGAGCCGCGATTACCCGACGATAACAACTGAAGCCCTAACTATACGGCCGGCTCAAAGCCCTCCCGGACGAGTGGAGGAGTTCCGTGCCGCGCTCGATCGCTACATGGCCTTCTATGCCGAACAACAAAGACACTATACAGAGTCCGTCGAGCGGTCTGGCGAACCCGCAGGCTCGTGGCTGCGCATGCGGAAACGTTCAAAGTCCTGGTGGGACCTTTCGCCGGTGAAATAATCATCGTCTGCGCGATCATAGTG
>NZ_RZRY01000057.1:0-16796 GCF_003998035.1 Mesorhizobium sp. M2A.F.Ca.ET.039.01.1.1
GACGAATGGCTGGTCATCGACGAGGGCGGCAACGATCCGCTCGCCGACTGCGCCAAGGTGACGGCGCTGCATTCGGCGGTCGGCATCTCGCATCGCAATGTCGGGATTTCGGTTTCCGGGCCTGCTGCCGCGGCGACGGTCAATTCGGGCTGTCCGCAAGACCTGTCGCTCGAGGTTTTTCCGGTGGGTGCTGCCTCGCGCACCATTCTCGGCAAATCCGAGATCGTGCTGCTGCGCACCGCAGCCGATGCGTTCCGCGTGGAATGCTGGCGTTCCTTCTCGGACTATGTCTTTACTTTGCTGTCGGAAGCGGCGAGCGACGCGGCGAACTGATCCTCGCAGCAATTGGTGCGAGGAACCATCGCCGGTCCGCCTCGTTTCCACGATTCGAGCGATTGAGCGTTTGGCAAGACGCCCAATCGCTCAAAATATTGCTCTGAAGCAGTTCCGGACGGAAAACCGCTGCGCACTTTTCCTGGAACTGCTTATCGAGGAGATTGCCGATGCCGTCCAAAACCGCGCCGAAATCGCCCAAGAAGACTCCGGCCGTCCGCTCGCTGGAGCATGAAAGGCACGAGATCGAGGAAGAAGAACTCGAGGAAGGCCTCGAGGACACGTTTCCGGCCAGCGACCCGGTGTCGATCACGAGCACTTCCATCCCCGGCAGGCCGGCAAAGCCGGCCAAGGCCGTGCCAGGAACGAAACCGCGCAAGAAATAAGCCTGGGCCGATCGCTCGAGGCTATAGGCAAAACGAAAAAGGGCGGCCAAGTGCCGCCCGTTTTCGTATGAAATCTTACCAGTGGCGCTTACAGGCCGGGCACGAACCAAGGGTTTACGTCGATGCCAAGCTTCGGGCTCTTCGGCTGGGTCTTGGCGGTGTCCGCCTTATCGACCGAACCGGTGGCGGTGCAATCGAGGGTCACATTGGCATTGGTCTGGGTGCAAGCAGCCGGGGCATGCTTGGCCGGCTGGCTCGCGCCGGCAAAGGCGGCGCCCGAGAAAGCCAGAACGGCAGCCAGGGTGAGGATGATCTTCTTCATTTTCCGTCTCCAGTCGTACATGTACGATATAGCGTACAAATACGGTTAACGGAAACTGAATTCAAGAGGGAATTTGTACGTGTACGATAAATTTTCTTGAACGTAAGAATTCGTCGGCGCGAATCCAGGCGATGGGCTATCAGGGAAAAGCGCCGCAACCGGCGGTCAGCAGTTGACGGGTGTTTCGGTCAGCGAGGGGATATCCTGCACCGACAATGAGGCCAGCATGAAGTCGCACATCCGCTTCACATACGCCTGCGGATCACCGAACGGATAGAAGGGGAAGGTGATCAGCAGCGAAATCGTGCCGTGGCCGACGGTCCACAGCATGGTGGCGATAGCGCGCGGATCGCCCTTGAGCTTGCCGGCGGCCACGCAGGCCTCGACCCGCTTGATCAGCACCTTCATGGCGGGGTTGCCCGCTTCCATGTCCTCGTAGCTGCGGCCCTCGGGCAGCCGGGTCTTCTCGGTCATGAAGACGGTGCGGTATTCGTTTGGATTGCCAAGGCCGAAAGCGGCATATTCGGTCATCACCGCCTTGAGCGCCTCGATCGGATCGTCGGCGGGGTGTTCCTCGATGCGACGGGCGAGCGTTTCGAAAGCGTCCTCGGCGAGCGCGAACAGGATGTCCTGCTTATCGGCGAAATAGGAATAGACCGACATGGGCGCATAGCCGACGCGCTTGGCAAGCTTGCGGATGGTCAGGCCTTCGTAGCCCTCCTCCTGAACAAGCTTGTGAGCTGCCGCGACCAGCTCGGAGCGAAGCTCAGCCTTCTGCTTTTCGCGGCGTTTCTGAACGCTCAGCGTCAATGTGCGCTGCCTTTTGTCGTTGGTTGCCTGACGAAATTATATACGCTGTACGGAAACGGACAAGAGAGCAGGCTGGTTCCCTTGCGTGCGCTCCAACCTCTGTTAAACGCAATTCCAGACGGAAAACCGCTGAGGCACTTTTCCTGGAATTGCGCTTTGTCAGACGCAATTCCGGACGGAAAACCGCAAAACACTTTTCCTGGAATTGCTCAGATCGCCCCGATGCCGCCGTCGAGCGCCAAAGCATGGCCGGTCATGAAGGAATTGGCCGGGTCGGCGAGGAACAGGATGCCGGTCGTGATCTCGTCGACCTCGCCGATACGCTTCATCGGCACGCCGCGCGTGAGCTCGGCAAGCGCTTCGGCTTCGGGCGCTCCAGTGAAGCGGACGAAGCCGTCGACCATCGCCGTCCTGGTGTGCGCGGGACAGACGGCGTTGATGCGGATGCCCTTGCTGGCATATTCCACGGCGGCCGAGCGCGTCAGCCCGACGACGCCATGCTTGGCGGCGGCATAGACCGAAAGCTTGGGCGCGCCGGAGAGACCGGCGACGGAGGCGATGTTGACGATGACGCCGCCCTTGCCGTTTTCCCTGAACTGCCGCTCCATCCGAGGGATCTGGTGCTTCATGGCGTAGAAGACGCCGAGCAGGTCGACCTCCACCACGCGGCGCGCCTCCTCGGACGTGACCTGCGGCAGACGTACGAAGTTGTGCACGATGCCGGCATTGTTGACGGCGATGTCGAGCCGGCCGAATTTTTCGACGGCCAGTTTGACAAGATCCTCCGAGAGCTTTTCATCGGCGATGTTGCCGGCAAGGATCGCGGTCTGGGCGTCGAGGGTTGCGGCGAAATCGGCAAGCGCGGCCTCGTTGAGGTCGGAAAGAACCAGCTGCGCGCCTTCGACGGCAAAGGCCTTTGCCGCGCCGCTGCCGAGACCGCCTATCGCACCGGTGATCAGCACCGTCATCCCATCGAAACGGCCCATTTGTCCGCTCTCCGCTTCAGCTCTTCTTGTCGATCAGCTCCACCGCCAGCGCGGCAAGCAGTTTGACGGCCTCTCCGTAGGTCTTGGCCCTCTCGGGATTGGAGGCATTGCCGTCCAGCGCGCGGCGATAGACGCCCTGGCAGATCGCCGCCAGCCGAAAGAATGAGAAGGCCAGGAAGAAGGTCCAGTTGCCGATCTCGTCAAGGCTGCGCCGCTTGCAATAGGCCGCGACATAGGCCTCCTCGGACGGCAGGCCGGCGGCGACGCGGTCGACGCCGCCGAGGCCGCGAAAGCCCGAGGCATGCGGCAGCCGCCACTGCATGCATTGATAGGCGAGGTCGGCGAAGGGATGGCCGAGCGTCGACAGCTCCCAGTCGAGCACCGCGATGACTTTCGGCGCATCGAGCGCGAACATCATGTTGTCCAGCCGGTAGTCGCCATGGACGAGCGAAACGCGGCCGTCATCGGTCGGCATATGGGTCTCGAGCCACGCAACCAGCCTGTCAATATCGGCTATGGTTTCGGTTTCGGAGGCCCGGTACTGGCCGGCCCAGCGCGCAAGCTGGCGTTCGAAATAGCTGCCGGGTTTGCCGAAATCGCCAAGGCCGACCGCGTCCACATCGACATCGTGCAGGGCGGCGAGCGTGGCATTCATGGCATCGTAGATCGCTGCCCGCTCGTCATTGCCGGAAGCGTCCGGCAGCGACGGATCCCAGAAGACGCGGCCGTCGAGATATTCCATGACATAGAACATGCGGCCGATCGGCGATTCCTCGCCCGAGAGATGCAGCATGCGCGGCACGGGCACAGCCGTGCCGGCAAGCGCCCGCATCACCCGGAATTCGCGGTCGACCTGGTGCGCGGATTTCAGCAATTGTCCCGGCGGCTTGGCGCGCAGGACATAGCGGCCGCTGGCGGCGGTCAGGAGATAGGTCGGATTGGACTGTCCGGATTTGAATTTTTCAATGGCGGACAGACCGGCAAAACCCGGGACATGCGCCTCGAGATAGGGCGCAAGCGCCGCCTTGTCTATGGCACCGGCCTCGCCGCTCATGCGTTCTCAGGCTGACGCTCGATCAGCGTCAACGTCAGCCAACGAGCCGTCAGCGCCGGCTTCTTCGAGCCTTCGATCTCAATGGTCACGTCATGCGCCGTCTGCACCCAGCCGGATGGCCTCACCTTGACGTCGGCCAGCACGAAACGGGTGCGGATGCGGGCGCCCGTCTTCACCGGCGCCAGGAAGCGCAGCGTATCGAAGCCGTGGTTGACGCCCATCTTGGTGTTTTCCAGCGGCGGCATGGTCTCGAAGGTCATGGCCGACAAAAGCGACAGCGACAGAAAGCCATGCGCGATGGTGCCGCCGAACGGCGTCTCGCGCTCGGCGCGCTCCGGATCGCAATGGATGAACTGGTGGTCGTCGGTCGCATCGGCGAACTGGTCGATCATGCGCTGTGTCACCGTTCGCCAGGGCGAGACGCCGACCTCCTTGCCGACGCTTGCCAGAAGCGTATCGAGACTGATCGGTTCCACGCTCATGTCCTCCGCACCCCCGCCCGGATTCCTTGAACCGGGCATCTTATTCCTTGAACCCCGCCCGGATTCCTTGAATCGGGCGTCTTACTCCTTGAACAACGTCATTCCATGCTGCACCGACTGGCCGCCGTCGATAGGCAGGATGGCGCCGGTGACATAGCTTCCGGCACGGCTGCACAAATAAAGCGTTGCGCCGGCAATGTCATCCGCCACGCCGATGCGGCCGAGCGGAACATGGTTACCAACATGTTTCGCCTGCTCCTCGGTCGCTGTGGCGAAGGCCGTCATACGGCTCTGGAAAGGACCGGGGGCAAAGGCGTTGACGGTGATGCGGCGGGCGGCGAATTCGATCGCCAGCGTGCGCGTCAGATGATGCACGGCGGCCTTGGAGGCGGCGTAGGAATAGGCGTCGTCGGCAAGCGGCTGGGTGCCCATCACCGAGCCGAGATTGATCACGCGGGCCGGATCCTCGTCGCTTGCCGCCGCGTCAAGCAGCGGCAAAAGCTCCCGCGTCAGGTGGAAGACCGCGGTGACATTGACGCCGAACACCTTGGCCCAGGCGTGATAGGGGAAATCCTGCAGCGGCGCGCCCCAGGAAATGCCGGCATTGTTGACCAGGATATGCAGGCGCTCCGTGCGCGCCTTCACCTCAGTGACAAGAGCGGCGATGCCAGCTTCGCTGGACACGTCGCCGGCAAAGCCCTCGGCCTGGCCGGAGCCGCCGAGCGCGTTCAATTCGTTAGCGACTTTTGCGCAATCCTCGCCCTTGCGCGAGGCGATCATCACATGGGCGCCGGCGCGGACCAAGCCGGTCGCCACCATGCGGCCAATGCCGGTCGCCGCGCCCGTCACCAGCGCGGTCTTGCCGGCGACCGAGAACAGCTTGTCCAGATAGCTCATTGCATTCCTCCGCACCCCCGGTCAAACCGGCGAGGGGACTCGCGTTGACAAGGCTAGCCGAAGTACGGTCATCCTTGCCACGGGTAAAGATTTATCTGCGAAAGGGACCGGAAGCGATGGCGGACATGAATCTCGGCATGACCGAGCGGCTGAAGCCGATCCACCAGCGTGTAGCGGCTATGGTTCGCGACGAGATCGCGCCACTCGGGGAGGAGTTTCTGGCCGAAATCGGCAAGGAGGGCGACCGCTGGGCCTACACCGCCAGGCAGACCGAAATCCTCGAAGGCTTGAAGAAGACGGCGCGGGAGCGCGGGTTGTGGAACTTCTGGCTGACCGATTCCAAACGCGGCTACGGTCTTTCCACCGTCGAATATGCCTATCTGGCAGAGGAGATGGGCAAGGCGCATCTCGGCGCCGAGACCTTCAACTGCTCGGCGCCCGACACCGGCAACATGGAGGTGCTGGAGCGCTACGGCTCGGAGGCGCACAAGCGGGACTGGCTGGAGCCGCTGCTCGAGGGGAAGATCCGCTCGGCCTATCTGATGACCGAGCCGGATGTTGCCTCCTCGGACGCGACCAACATCTCGATGCGCTGCGAGCGACAGGGCGGCGATTATGTGCTGAACGGCGAGAAATGGTGGGCGTCCGGCGCCGGCGATCCGCGCTGCGCCATCTATATCGTCATGGTCAGGACCGGATCGGACGAGGAGCCGCAGCATCGCCGGCATTCGATGATCCTGGTGCCTTCCGACAGCAAGGGCGTCACCAAATTGCGGCCGATGCAGGTCTATGGCGACGATGACGCCCCGCACGGCCATATGCATCTGAGATTCGAGAATGTGCGAGTGCCGGCGGCGAACCTCATCCTCGGCGAGGGCAGGGGCTTCGAGATCGCGCAGGGGCGGCTGGGGCCGGGCCGCATCCATCATTGCATGCGCGCCATCGGCCAGGCCGAGATGGCGCTGGAGATGCTGTGCCAGCGCTCGGTGCGGCGCGAGGCCTTCGGCCAGTCGCTGGCCAAGCTCGGCGCCAATTTCGACATCATCGCCGAATGCCGCATGGAGATTGAGATGGCGCGGCTCTTGTGCCTGAAGGCGGCGTGGATGATCGACCAGGGAGACGCGCGCGCGGCCGCCCCCTGGATCAGCCAGATCAAGGTGGTGGCGCCCCGCGTCGCGCTGAAGGTCACCGACGAGGCGGTGCAGATGTTCGGCGCGCAAGGCATCAGCCAGGACACGCCGCTCGCCCGCTCGTGGACGCATCTGCGGACGCTGCGGCTGGCGGACGGGCCGGACGCCGTGCACCGGCGCCAGGTGGCGCGCACGGAACTGAAGAAATACACGCAGGAAAAGGTCTGACAGCCATGACGCTTCCATCGCAAATGCGAGGTCTGCTGCTTGTCGGCGACGGTTACACCAGAACGCCTTCGGCGGCCGCGCTGGAAGCGATGGAGCCTTACCTTGAGCCCGGCAGCATAGCCGTGCCGGAGCCGGGGCCGACACAGGCGCTGATCAAGGTCAGCCTCGCCTCGATCAACCCCTCCGACATTGCCTTCATCAAGGGCCAGTACGGCCAGCCGCGGGTCAAGGGCCGTCCGGCAGGTTTCGAGGGCGTCGGCATGGTCGTCGCCACCGGCGATGTCCCGTACGCAAAAAGCCTGACGGGCAAGCGGGTCGCCTTCGCCACTGGCGTGTCGAACTGGGGGGCGTGGGCGGAGTATGCGGTTGCCGAGGCCGCGTCCTGCATCCCGCTCATCGACACGGTGCGCGACGAGGATGGCGCCGCGATGATCGTCAATCCGCTGACCGCCTTGGCCATGTTCGACATCGTCAGGGAGGAGGGCGAAAAGGCCTTCGTCATGACCGCAGGCGCCAGCCAGCTCTGCAAGCTGATCATCGGGCTGGCGAAAGAGGCGGGTTTCCGGCCGATCGTCACCGTGCGCCGTGACGAGCAGATCCAACTGCTGAAGGACCTCGGCGCCGCCCATGTGCTCAATGAGAAGGCGGCGGATTTCGAGGCCGTGCTGCGCGAAACCATGAAGGCCGAGCAGCCGCGCATCTTCCTCGACGCGGTCACCGGCCCGCTGGCTTCAACTATCTTCAGTGCCATGCCGAAGCGGGCACGCTGGATCGTCTATGGCCGGCTCGACGCCGAGCCGACGGTAATCCGCGAGCCGGGGCAACTGATCTTCCAGCACAAACGCGTCGAGGGTTTCTGGCTGGCTGAATGGATGCGCCAGTTCCGCGACAGGCTGGGGCCGGCGGTGCTGGAGGCGGAGAAGCGCTTTTCCGACGGACGCTGGTCGACCGACGTCACGGCGGTCGTGCCGCTGGACGAGGCGATGGCACGGCTGCCGGCGGAGCTCGCAAAGCCCAACGGAAAGGTGTTCATCAGGCCCTAAACTGCTGGGCGCCGATTTGAACACAAAGCTGTGATCGGCAAGGGAGCGGCCGAAAAACGCCGTTGTCTCGCCTTCCGTTGCCACGCGCTGGCAACGGTCACGCTCGGATGTTCTATTTCATTTCGATGTGATATCTGGCCGGCGCTTGAGGCCAAACGGCGATGGGAAAGCCGTTCTGGTCGGAATGCGGGGTGCGCTATGATGGTAACCAAGCCGGTTTTCGACCGTTTGGGGTTTTGGCTTTGGGTCGGGTCGTTTCTGATTGTGCTTAGCCTGGCGCTGTGGTCGCCCGACGCGCGTTCGGTGGTCCATATCTATAGACATGGCAGCGAAGCTTTTCTCGGCGGAGAACCGCTGTATCAGGTCGAAGTCGCCATGGGGTACCTATATGCTCCCGCCTTCGCTGTCCTCTATGTTCCGCTGCTGAAGCTCGGGCCGTATCTGGGCAATGTTTTGTGGCACATGCTGGGCTTCGGGGTGCTTACCTTTGCCGCGATGCGCCAGGTCCGTAAGGTGGGCGGCGAGGAGCAGACATGGCTCCTGTCTTTCGGTCTCTTCCTCGCCCTGCCGGTTTCGCTGGCAGCGCTTCGCAACGGCCAGGCGACGATCCTGCTTACCGGGGCGTGCTGGTTTCTGACGCTGTCGGCACTCGAGGGGCGCCGCGCCGAATGCTTCTTCTGGGCCATGCTTGCGATCATCGCCAAGCCGACCGCGATCATCATGCTGCTGCTGGCGGGAGCGCTGCGCCCCAGATTGATACCGGCGCTGGTGCTGGCGGTCCTCGTCGTGCTCGCCATCCCCTATGGCTTTGCATCGACGGACTATATCAACGCGCAATATCACGATTTCTTCCGGCTGCTGACTTCGATGACGGTCGATCCAACCGGCCCCTTCGTTCCGGCCGACTTCACGGCGCCGTTCACGCGGTTTGGGATGCCGATCCCTGAATCCGTGGCGACGATCCTGCGCGTCGTCGCCGGTTTGCTCACACTTTGGCTGGTGCTCCAGTTCGATAGGCTGGACTCCAACCTCGGCGGACTCGCCATCTTCCGCGCCGCGGCATTCTACATGTGCGTCTTCAATCCGCGTGTCGAGCAGAACACCTATGCCATGGTGGCAGTGCCCGCGGGTCTCTCCATCGCCTTGCTTTGGCGGGAAAAGGGAGCCGGTGCCGTGCGCTGGTTCCTGGCAACGCTCCTCTTCGTCACCGGACTGACCAGTGTCGATCTGCGACTGCACGACCTTTTCCATCTGTGGTTCCGACCGCTCAGCGTCAGCATAATTGCCTGCGTGCTCATCGGCTGGCTCTGGACGCGAGGCAGACAGAAGGCGCCAGCCGCGGGAGCCGTCGCCCGTGGCTGAGAGGCTCGACGTCATCGCGCCGTTCTTCAACGAGGCCGAATCCGCGATTGCCTTCGTCGGGCTGCTCGACAGGCTCGAGGCTGCCGTGGTGGAGCGCTTCGGCCTGACGGTGCGCAAGATCCTCGTCGATGACGGCAGCCACGACGGCAGCGCCGAGACTTTCGCGGCGGCCCTGTCAGGTTCCTGGGAGATCGTGCGGCTCAGCCGCAATTTCGGCAAGGAAGCCGCGGTGCTCGCCGGGCTCGACCATTCCCGCGGCGACCTGGTCCTGATCATGGACTCCGACCTCCAGCATTCCATGGACATCAGCCTGAAGATGATCGGCGAGCTGGTCGACGATCCGGAGATCGATGTCGTTTATGCGCAGAACGATCGGCGGGAGGGCAGTTGGCGGCGCAGCCAGCTGGCGCGGCTTTTCTACAAGCTGATCAACAGCAGCCAGCGCTTCGATATCCCCGAAAATGCCGGGGACTTCCGCGTCATGCGCGGCGCCGTGGCGCGCGCCCTGACCAGCGTGCGCGACAAGCGTCGCTTCAACAAAGGCCTGTTCGCCTGGGCGGGCTTTCGCCAGAAGGCGGTGCTTTATTCGCCGGAAAGCCGCGCCAGCGGCACGTCGAAATGGAGCCGGTTCAACCTGATCGCGTTCTCGCTCGAAGGGTTCACCTCGTTTTCCGTGATCCCGCTGCGCATCATCAGCCTCATCGGATTGCTGGCGGCATTTGCCGGTCTCGCCTATGGCGTGAAAGTGGTCTTCGAGGTGCTGTTCTATGGCATCGCCGTGCCCGGCTATCCAAGCATCATGGTCGCCGTCGTGTTGCTGGGCGGCCTCAACCTGGCGCTGCTCGGCCTGATCGGCGAATATGTCTGGGTCACGCTCAGTGAAAGCAAGGACCGGCCCGTCTACATCGTGCGCGACGTGCTGCATGGCAATGCCGCCGAGCAGGTTGCTCCCGACAGATGACCAGGTCGATCCGCCTGATCGCCGACGATTATGGGCTGGCGCCGGGAGTCTCGAGCGCGATCCTCGACCTGATCGAGCGCGGCCGCCTGACCGGAACCGGATGCATGACCGGTTTTCCCGAATGGGAAGAGGCGGCGGCGCGCATCAGGCCGTTCCGCCGTCGGGCTGCCGTCGGGCTGCATCTGACCCTCACCGATCAGGCCGCCGCGACCAGTTCGTCGAGCCTGGCGCCGGAAGGCAGGCTGCCGGGGCTCGCCTCCCTCGCGCTGCCGGTGCGGCGCGGGCGTATCGACGAGCCGGACGTTCATGCCGAGCTCGACGCCCAGTACGACCGCTTCGTCGAAGCGCTGGAAGGCCCGCCCGACTATATCGACGGACACCAGCATGTGCATTTTCTTCCCGTGGTACGGAATTGGCTGCTCGCGCGGTTCGGGGCAAGCGCGGGCAAACCGGCGCTGCGAGGGGCGCCGGGACTTCCGGGCATGGATGCTGCGGCGGCGAAGGTCGCGGCGGTCGCCGCTCTGGCCGCAGGGTTCAACGGAGCGATGCGCCGGGCCGGCTTTAGCGTCTTGACGCCGCTTTCCGGGATCTATGACTGGCGGCAGCCGGAGAGGTTCGCTTCAACGCTGCGCGCCGCGATCAAGACCTTGCCCGAACAAGGGGTGTTCATGTGCCATCCGGGCCATGTCGATGACATTTTGCGGGCGCGAGACCCGATGCAGGCCGCGCGCGAGGTTGAGTACGCGGTTCTTTCCTCGCAGGATTTCGGCGACATCCTCGACAAGGCCGGAGCCCACGTCATGGATGGTAGCGCATGAGCAATGCCGGCCAGCCGCAGCGTTCGACCGGCAACAAGATCGTCCGCTTCGCTCTTGTCGGACTGGTCAACACCGGCATCGACCTCACCGCATTCTACCTGCTGCTCAAGCTCACGGCGCCGGCTTTGGCCGCCAATGTCGGCGCCTGGTTCGTCGCGGTTCTCTTTTCCTTCGTTGCGAACCGCTTCTGGTCGTTCGAGCGGGACCCGGACATACGGCTGCACCATTCCTTCCTGCGCTTCGTGTCGCTGGGCGCGTTGATCTCGCTGGGCGTTTCCAGTCTCTCGATCGCGGCGCTGGCAGGAGCCATCGGCGTGTGGCCGGCCAAGATCATCGGCGTCGTGGTGGCGGCCGTGCTGAATTTCCTGGCCGCGCGCTGGTCGATCGAGGGGCGGTTGTTGAGGTGAGTCCAAGGACTTCGCTGCCCGGCCGGCTGGATGTTGGGACCCGATCCATTAATCTGTCTGCGCCGGACGCGGTCCCGATCCCTGCCGCACTTTCGTGAAGGCCTAATGCATGTCGCCCAAAAGTGCGCAGCGGTTTTGGACCACGACATGCATAGAAACAACAAGCTGAAGCACTGAGGCCGTTCAGACGCGACGCGCTAGCGCAAGCTCTCCAGATCGCGGATGCGCTTGGCGCCGGCGGCTTCCAATTGCCTCGTCACAGCGCCAATCAGGGTTTCGGCGACGACGAACAGAGCGGCGGACGAATCCCAGGCCGAAGGCACGGCAGTGCGTCCGGCGATCACATGGCGGGCGAAGCGGGCGATCGGCGACAGCCATTGGTCGGTAAAGAGGATGATCTGCACGCCGCGGTGATGCGCCTTCTCGGCGAAGCGGACGAGGCTTTCCTGGTAGCGGCGGATGTCGAAGATCACCAGGACGTCGCGCTTGCCCATGTCGATCAGGCGGTCGCGCCAGATGCTCTCCTGGCCGGCGAGGTGATAGACATCCGGCTGGATGATGGCGAGATGGGCGGCCATGTAGCGCGCCAGCGGATCGGTGAAGCGGCCGCCGATGAGGAAGGTCTTGCCGCGCCGCTCGGCAAGCCGCGCCGCGATGTCGGCCAGCTGTTTGTCGGTGAGGTGGCGGAAGGTCTCGCGCAAATTGTCGAGCGTCGCCTCCAGCATCGGCGAGACGGCGCCGCCGGCCGAGCCCGGATTGAGCGTGCGCGAGGCGGGCGACTGCAATTGCGCGGCCAGCTCATCCTGCAACGCCGACTGGAATTCGGGGTAGTTCTGGAAACCCAGCCTGGCGACGAAACGCAGGATCGTCGGCGAGGACACGCCGGCCGCGGCCGAGAATTCGGCGACGGTCTTCAGCCCGGTCATAGGATAGTTGGCAATCAGCGTCTGGGCGGCGCGGCGCTCGCCGGCCGGCATCGCGCCGATGCGGTCGGAGATCAGTTCGGCAATGCTGGAAATCATGGTTTTCCCCCACCCGTTGACCCGTCGCCGCCGTTTTCCCGAATTCGCGTTTGACAAAGCCGGTCAAACTGTATGAAATCATTCACCGGGACGCAATGAGGCAAAATACGTAACATAAGATACAGCGCTCCCGAGGGGACGGCAGTATGGAGAAAGCATGGCCCGCCAGCCTTGCACCGTCGGAGACCGTAAGGGTGACCAACCCTGGCGGCTCGAGCCCCTTCGTCTTCACCTGCGACCACGCCTCGAACTTCCTGCCAGCCGAATTCGGCACGCTGGGGCTGTCCCTTGAAGACCTTTCCCGCCACATCGCCTGGGATCCCGGCGCGCTGCCCGTCGCCAGCCGCATGGCCGAGGCGCTCGACGCCACTTTGGTCGAGACCCGTGTGTCGCGCCTCGTCATCGACTGCAACCGGCCGCTCGACGCGCCCGACCTCGTGCCGCCGGTCAGCGAGACGACAGTCATTCCGGGAAATTCCGGCCTGTCCGATAAGCAGCGCGCCGCGCGGGTCGACCTTGCCTGGCGCCCGTTTCATGACGCCATCTCCGGGATCGTCGACCGGCGGCTGGCGCGTGGACAGGAGACGCGGCTGGTCTCGGTGCACTCCTTCACGCCGGTCTACAAGGGCAAGAGCCGGCCCTGGCATATCGGCATCATCCATGATGACGACCGCAGGTTGGCGGCGCCGCTGATATCGGCGTTGCAGCGGCTTTCGGGCGTCACCGTCGGCGTCAACGAACCCTATTCGCCGGCCGACCGCGTCTACTTCACGCTGGAGCGGCATGCGCGCACGCGCGGCCTTGCCTGCGCGATGATCGAAATCCGCAACGACGAAATCGCCGGCGACACCGGGCAGCGGAAATGGGCGGATCTGCTCACAGGCATATTCTCGAATCTGGAGCCTGAGGAGGCCAGGGGCTCCCGACAACGCGCAATGGGAAAGTCAGTACAGTCGGCCAGTTAAGAACCAACAGGGGACTAAAATGTCAGCGCAAGACTATACGGAACACGACAAGCACGAGGACTTAAAGGTCCTCCACGGAATGGGCTATGCCCAAGAATTGTCGCGAAGCATGAGCCGCTTCTCGAACTTCGCGATCTCCTTCTCGATCATCTGCATTCTTTCAGGCGGCATCAACTCCTTCGCCCAGGCGACGTCTTCGATCGGCGGCGCCGGCGCGGGCATAGGCTGGATCGTCGGCTGCGCCGTTTCCGGGTTCTTCGCCCTTGCCATGGCGCAGATCGCCTCGGCGTTCCCGACAGCGGGCGGTCTCTATCATTGGGCCTCGATCCTCGGCAACCGGTTCACCGGCTGGCTCACCGCCTGGCTCAACCTGCTCGGCCTGATCACCGTGCTAGGCGCCATCAACATCGGCACAGCGTTCTTCTTCACCGGAACATTCGGGAGCTGGTTCGGGATGACCGGAACGCCGGGGGAAATTGTCGGGTTCGTCGCTTTCATTACCGTGCTGCAGGCTTTGCTCAATCATTTTGGCATCAAGCTGACAGCCCTGCTGACCGATGCTTCCGGCTTCATCATTCTCGGCACAACTGCGGTGTTGATCGTGGCCTGCCTGGTGTTTGCCCCGGCGATCGACGTCACCCGGCTTTGGACCTTCACCAACTATTCAGGTGACGCTGGCGGCGGCGTTTTTCCGCAGACCGACTCTATGAGCTATCTCTTCCTGCTCTGCCTGCTTTTGCCGGTCTACACCATCACGGGATATGATGCTTCGGCACACACATCGGAAGAGACACTGAAGGCCGCGCACTCGGTTCCGCGGGCGATTGTTTCATCCGTGGTCTGGTCCTCACTGATTGGCTGGGTGATGCTATGCGCCATCGTTCTGGCGATCCCGGATCTGGCGGCGGGCGCAAAGCAGGGCTGGAACGTCTTTTTCGCCACGATGGACGCGATTCTGCCGGTATGGCTGAAGGAGCTGCTCTATCTGGGTATCCTGATCGCGCAGTTTCTGTGCGGTCTCGCCACGGTGACCTCGGCCTCGCGCATGTTGTTCGCCTTCTCTCGCGACGGCGGCATGCCGGTCGGGTCGGCCGGGCTCGCCAAGGTCAGCCCAGCCTGGCGCACGCCGGTCAACGCGATCTGGACCGCTGCGGTCCTCGAGATCATCTATGTCTTCCTTGCCCAGTTCATCTCGATTGGCGGCACCAACATCTACACCATCGTCGTCAATTCGACGCTGGTCTTCCTGTTCCTGTCCTTCATCATTCCGATCGTGCTCGGCATGATGGCTTTCGGAACTTCGAAGTGGCCGAACCCGGGCCCGTGGAACCTCGGCGGTGGCGTTTTCAAGCTGTTCTGCATTCTGTCGATTATCGGCATGGCGATCATCTTCTACATCGCGGTTCAACCGCCAAACGACAAGGTGCTCTACATCACCATCGGCTTCATCATCTTGACCGCCGTGCTCTGGTTCGGCTTCGAGAACCGCCGCTTCCAGGGTCCGCCGATCGGTGAGCAGATAGCGGCGCGCCAGGCGGCGATCAAGGCGGCCGAGCAGGCGGTCGGCGAGACCGGCAACTGACCTTCGCTTCATGACCATGGCCGGCGCAATGCCGGCCATGGTCTCGTTTTTTCCCTTTCAAATCGACAGCACTGGAGCGCCAAAGGAATGGCCGGGAATTTCTCGTTCGATCAGTTGAAGAAGGCGGTCTCGAACGGCGAGATCGACACGGTGCTGGCCTGCATCGTCGATATGCAGGGCCGGCTCTCGGGAAAACGCTTCCTGGCCCAGTATTTCGTCGATTCCGCGCATGGCGAGACGCATGGCTGCAACTATCTGCTCGCCTGCGACATCGATATGGAGCCGGTACCGGGCTACAAGGCGGCGAGCTGGTCGAAGGGCTATGGCGACTTCGTCATGAAGCCCGACCTGTCGACGCTCCGGCGCATTCCGTGGCTGGAGAAGACGGCGCTGGTTATTTGCGATGTGCTCGACCATCACACGCATGAGGATCTTGGGCACTCACCCCGCGCGATCCTCAAGAAACAAGTCAAGCGCCTGCAGGAGCGCGGCTATATCGGCTATTTCGCCTCCGAGCTCGAATTCTACCTGTTCAGCGAAACCTACGAGTCGGCCCGCAAGAAGCACTGGCAGGGGCTCGACAGCGCCTCGCCCTATATCGGCGACTACCAGATCGGCATCACCACCAAGGAAGAAGGCGTCATGCGCCGGCTTCGCAACGAGATGGAGGCGGCCGGCATTCCGATCGAGAACTCCAAGGGCGAGTGGGGCCCCGGCCAGGAAGAGATCAATGTGCGCTATGCCGAAGCGCTCGACATGGCCGACCGCCACGTCATCCTGAAGAACGGCGCCAAGGAAATCGCCGATTCCGAAGGCAAGGCCATCTCCTTCATGGCCAAGTACAATTACGGGCTCGCCGGCAATTCCAGCCACATCCACAATTCGCTGTGGAGCGCCGACGGCAAGACGCCGCTGTTCTTCGACAAGAAGGCCGAGTGGACGCTGTCGAGCCTCGGCCAGCAATGGGCGGCCGGCCAGCTCAAATACGCCAAGGAGTTCACCTGGTTCCTGGCGCCCTACATCAACTCCTACAAGCGCTTCCAGGCAGGCACCTTCGCGCCGACCAAGATCATGTGGAGCGAGGACAATCGCACCGCAGGCTTCCGGCTCTGCGGCGAGGGCACCAAGGGCATCCGCATGGAATGCCGCATCGGCGGCGCCGACCTCAATCCTTATCTCGCCTTCGCGGCGCTGATCGCGTCGGGCCTCGCCGGCATTGACGAGAAGCTGGAACTGCAGAAGCCTTTCGTCGGCGATGCCTACCAGGCCTCGCGACTTCCCGAGATCCCGAAGACGCTGCGCGACGCGACCGAGACGCTGGCCAAGTCGAAGATGCTGAAGCAGGCCTTCGGCGAGGAGGTAATCGAGCACTATGTGCACACCGCCCGCTGGGAGCAGTTCGAATACGACCGCCGCATCACGGATTGGGAACTGCATCGGGGCTTCGAGCGGTATTAAGCTGCCGCGTCAGCGTCGGCACTGCCCATCACCCTTAACCTCTCCCGTGAGGACGAGGAGAGGGGTAGCGGGCGTCGGAACGCTTCCCTTCTCCCCGTCACTATGCGGGAGAAGGTGCCGGCAAGCGGATGAGGGCAGGCCATGCGCATATCGATTGTTGTAAAACTGCGAGGACTTATAAAATGACCGAAACGGTCAAGCTGAAATCCCCCATCGACGGCTCGATCTATGCCGAGCGGCCGGTCGCGACCGACCACGCGATCAACGCGGCGGTCGAGCGCGCCAGGGCGGCGCGGGAGAAATGGGCCGAAACGCCGGTCGTCGAGCGCGGCAAATACATGCTGGCGATGCTCGAGGCGCTGTTCGCCATGACCGACGAGATCGTGCCGGAGATCGCCTGGCAGATGGGGCGGCCGGTGCGCTACGGCGGCGAGTTCGGCGGCGTCAAGGAACGCACCAACTACATGGTCGAGATCGCTGAACAGGCACTCAAGCCGGTCATGGCCTCCAATCCGAAGGAGGGTTTTCGGCGCTATGTGAAGAAGGTGCC
>NZ_RZRY01000580.1:0-4003 GCF_003998035.1 Mesorhizobium sp. M2A.F.Ca.ET.039.01.1.1
CGCCTGAGGCCATCCTGCTGCGACGAAACCAGCCCCGCCGACTGCAGCATCTCGGCCGCCAACGTCAGCGTCACGTCCTCCAGACGCTTGTCGCGAAAACGACCGGTGAGGAAGTCGACGGCATTCTTCACCTCGACCGCGTTGCCGGCCACGGAGGCCAGCGGTTCGTTCATGCCCGTCACCAGCGCCGATGCGTTCAGGCCGGCGCCGTTGGCGACCTCCACCAGGCTGTTCGCCAGGGCCACCGCATCGCGCGACTTTTCCATGAAGGCGCCGTTGCCGAGCTTGACGTCGAGCACCAGCGAGCCCAGGCCCGCGGCAAGCTTCTTCGACAGGATCGAAGCGGTGATCAGCGGTATGGATTCGACCGTTCCCGTCACATCGCGGATCGCGTAGAGCCTGCGGTCGGCGGGCGCCAGATCGGCGGTCTGGCCGATGATGGCGCAGCCGGTCTCGAGCACCGTCTTGCGGAAAAGCGGTAAATCCGGCTGGCTGGCATAGCCGGGAATGGCATCCATCTTGTCCAGCGTGCCGCCGGTGTGGCCGAGGCCGCGGCCGGAGATCATCGGCACATAGGCGCCGCAGGCGGCGACGATCGGCGCCAGCATCAGCGAGACATTGTCGCCGACGCCGCCCGTCGAATGCTTGTCGGTGACCGGGCCAGGCAGGTCGGACCAGTCGAGCACGTCGCCGGAATCGCGCATGGCAATCGTCAGCGCCACCGCTTCCTCGCGGCTCATGCCGTTGAGGAATACGGCCATGGCGAAAGCGCCGACCTGGCCTTCGGAGATGGTGCCGGCCGTCAGCCCCGCGACGAAGGCCGCGATCTCGTCGGACGAGAGCCTGTGGCCGTCGCGCTTGCGGCGGATGATCTCCTGCGGCAGCATCAGTCGGGCAAGCCGCCCTGGAAGACGCGCCGCAGGATCGTCGCCAGCCGCGCGCCGCCGATCGGCGCCATGTCCTTGGTTTCCTGGTGCGAGAGTTCCGCTCCGGTCATGCCGGCCGCCAGGTTGGTGATGACCGAGCAGGCGGCAACCTTGAGCCCGAGGAAACGCGCGAGAATGACCTCCGGCACGGTCGACATGCCGACGGCGTTGGCGCCCATGACGCGCGCCATGCGGATCTCGGCAGGCGTTTCGAAGCAGGGTCCGGAGAACCACATATAGACGCCTTTGTGCAGCGCCGTGCCGGTTGCCTTGGCCGCCCTTTCGATCGCGCCGCGCAGGCCGGCATCGTAGGCCTCGGTGAGGCCGACGAAACGGCGGTCGCTCGGCTCGCCGATCAGCGGATTGGAGCCGGAAAAATTGATGTGGTCGGTGATCAGCATCACCGAGCCCGGTCCCATCTCGGGATCGACCGAGCCGGCGGCGTTGGTGAGGATCAGATGCGAGATGCCGATGCCGGCGAGCACCTCCAGTGCCGGGCGCATCGCGGCGGCGTTGCCATGCTCGTAATAATGCGCGCGGCCGGACAGCATCAGCACCGGCGTGCCGGCGAAATGCCCGGCAACCACCTCGCCGGCATGGCCTGAAACACCGCTGCGCGGGAAGCCCGGCAACTCCGCATAGGAGACGCGCCTGGCATCCTTGACCTGGTCGACCAGCCCGCCAAGGCCCGAGCCCAGCACAAGCGCCGCCTTGGGCGCCAGCCCGTCCAGCTTCTCGACCAGATGATCCAGCGCTTCCTTCATTTCAAGATATCGCCCCTGAAGCCGTAAGGCAGCATCTCGCCCATGGTGACCGTCTCGGCCACGCCGGTGTTGTCGCAGAGATAGAGCTTCGTGTCCGGCCGGCAGAATTCCGCCAGCCGCTGCCGGCAGCCGCCGCAGGGCGAGCATTTGGCCATGCGTTCGGCGATCACGGCGATCTCGACGATCCTGCCGCCGCCGCCCATGATGTAATGGCCGAGCGCGGTCGTCTCGGCGCACCATCCTTCCGGATAGGACGCCACCTCGATATTGGCGCCGGTGAAGACACGCCCGTCCTCGGTGCGAAGCGCGGCGCCCACCGGGAATTTCGAATAGGGCGCATAGGCCTTGGCCATCGCCGTCTTCGCCGCCTCGAACAGATCATGCGACATCCGGTTCTTCTCTCCCACGATCTTGTTCAAATGCCGGTCGCCGAACGAAAATCCAGCCTCAGCGTTCCCGACCTCAGTGTTCCCGACCTCAGCGTTCCTTGACATAGGGCACACCACCGGCGCGCGGCGGTATGGCCTTGCCAATGAAGCCAGCCAACAGGATGACGGTCAGCACATAGGGCAGCGCCTGCATGAACTGCGCCGGCACCTTGCCGACAAGGGGAAGCGGCGACCCCTGCAGGCGGATCGAGGCCGCGTCGAGGAAGCCGAACAGCAGGCAGGCGAACATGGCGTTGACCGGCTTCCACTTGGCGAAGATCAGCGCGGCCAGCGCGATATAGCCCTTGCCCGCCGTCATGTCCTTCACGAAGCCGCCATTCTGGACCATCGACAGGTAGGCGCCGGCGACCCCGGTCAGGATGCCGGTGCAGATCAGCGCGCGATAGCGCAGCCAGGGGACCGAAATGCCGGCGGTGTCGACGGCAGCCGGGTTCTCACCCACGGCGCGCATCCTGAGCCCAAAGCGGGTGCGAAACAGCACCCACCAGGTGAACGGCACCATGGCGAAGGCGAAATAGACCAGGATCGAGTGGCCTGAGATCAGCTCGGCATAGATCGGGCCGATGATCGGCACATCCCTGATCGCCTCGGCGCCGGGCCAGATGATCGCCTCGAAGCGTTCGCCCGGCTGCAGCGCCGGCGTGCGCCCGCCCTGCTGGAACCAAGCCTGGCCGAGGATGATGGTCGATCCGGCGGCGATGAAATTTATCGCCACCCCGGACACGATCTGGTTGCCGCGATGGGTGATCGAGGCGAAGCCGTGCACCAGGGCAAAAGCGACCGAGATCAGGATTGCCGTGCCGAGGCCGATCAGGGCCGAGTGGAAGACCGCGGCGGCCGACGCCCCGGCAAAGGCGCCGACCAGCATCTTGCCTTCCAGCCCGATGTCGAAGATGCCGGCCCGTTCCGAATAGAGGCCAGCCAGGCAGGCGAGCAGCAGCGGCACAGAAAGGCGGATGGTCGAGTCCAGCACCTGGACGATTGCGTTGAACATATCCATCTCAGGCCCCTGTCCCCTTGACCGCCTGCATGCCGACCGACTTCGGACTGACCGAGGCAAAAAGCGCCTGGATGTAAGGCCTGAACATATGCTCCAGCGCGCCGGCAAACAGGATGACAAGGCCCTGGATGATGACGATCATGTCGCGGCTGATCGCCGGCATCTCGAAGGCAAGCTCGGCGCCGCCCTGGTAGAGCATGCCGAACAGGATCGCCGCCAGCACGATGCCGACCGGATGCAGCCGGCCCATCAGCGCCACCGCGATGCCGACATAGCCGGCGCCGGACACGAAATCGATCGCGACATTGTGCTGGTCGCCCATGACGGGGTTGAGCGCCATCATGCCGGCCAGCGCGCCTGAGATCATCATCGCCGTGATGATGATGCGGGTTTCCGAAATGCCGGCATAGCGCGCCGCCTTCGGGCTGTGGCCATAGGTGCGCATCTCATAGCCGAGCCTGGTGCGCCAGATCAGCAGCCAGACCAGGAAGGCCATGACCAGAGCCAGCAGGAAGCAGATGTTGAGCGGCGCCGAGCGGATCTTGGCGCCGAACAATTCAATCACCCAGTTGAGTTTCGGCAGTTCCGCCCCGGCAAGGAAATTGCGCGTCTGCGGCGCCTGCGAGCCGGCCGGCTTCAGCGCGCCGACCAAGAGATAGACCATCACCGAGGCCGCGATGAAGTTGAACATGATGGTGGTGATGACGATGTGCGAGCCGCGCTTGGCCTGCAGATAGGCCGGGATCAGGCCCCAAAGCGCGCCGAACGCAGCGGCGGCCACGATCGCGATCGGAAAGATCACCCACCAGGGCATCACGCTGTCGAGGCTCAGGCAAACGAGCGCGATGCCCAGGCCGCCTATAT
>NZ_RZRY01000581.1:0-4002 GCF_003998035.1 Mesorhizobium sp. M2A.F.Ca.ET.039.01.1.1
GGATGGCGGCAGCGTCGCGAAGCTCAACGCCAGCATGACCGGCAGCGACAGCGCCAGCGCCCAGCAGATCACCTGCCAGCCGCCGAGCTTGCGCGACAGCTTGGCCCCTTCGGCGTAGCCCAGCCCGCAGACGATGATGGCGCCGAGCATCAGGCCGTCGCCGACCGGTGAGGCAGTCACGCCTTGCGCCAGGGCAAAGCTGGCGACCAAAGCGCTGCCAAAGCACGAGAACAGCCAGAAAGCCGGGCGCGGACGGTCGCCGCCGCGCAGCACGCCGAAGATCGCGGTCGCCAGCGGCAGCAGGCCGACAAAGATGATCGAATGCGCCGAGGTGACATGCTTCAACGCCAGCGCCGTCAGCAACGGGAAGCCGACCACGACACCCAGCGCGACGACGGCCAGCGAGACCAGATCCCCTCGCTCCGGACGTTTCTCGCGGAACAGCAGCAGCATCGCGATCCCCAGAAGGCCGGCGATCGCCGCCCGTGCCGCCGTCAGGAAGGTCGGGTCGAAATCCATCACCGCCAGCCGCGTCGCCGGCAGCGATCCGCTGAAGATCAGCACGCCGATGAAGCCGCTGAGCCAGCCGTCGAAACTCTTTTCCATGATCTGCTCCGTTTGCGCTTCCCTACCGGCGCAGGCCATGGTGTCGCCAGAGACAATGGAGTACAATTCCACAAAACTGTAATGGTCGGCAGGGAAGTACAGATGGACACATCAGGCCCAAATGCCAGCGGCGCCACCCTCGTCGAAACCGTCATGGCGGCGATCCGCCAGCGTATCGCGGCGCGCACGCTGACGCCCGGAGCCCGCCTGCCGTCGATACGGGCCATGGCCAAATCCATGCAGGTTTCGAAGTCGACCGTGGTCGAAGCCTATGAGCGCCTCACCGCGGAAGGCACGATCCGTTCGCGCCCGGGTTCGGGTTTCTACGCCGCCGGCCAGCTTGCGCCATTGTCACTCGCCAAGATCGGCCCTCGGCTTGACCGCGCCGTCGACCCCCTCTGGGTGTCGCGGCAATCGCTCGAAGCCGGCGAGGAGATGCTGAAGCCCGGCTGCGGCTGGCTGCCGGCGTCCTGGATGCCGCAGGCTGCCTTGCGCCGGGCGCTGCGCAGCGCGGCGCGCGCTGACGACGTGGCGCTAGCGGACTATGGCACGCCGCTTGGCCTAGCGCCGCTGCGCCAATTGCTGGCAAGGCGCATGACCGAGCATGGCGTCGAGGTCTCGCCGGACCAGATCATGCTAACCGACTGCGGCACCCAGGCCATCGACATTTTGTGCCGCTTCCTGATCGAGCCCGGCGATGCCGTGCTGGTCGACGATCCCTGCTACTTCAACTTTCATGCTCTGATGCGCGCCCATCAGGCCAAAGTGGTCGGCGTGCCTTACACGCCTTCGGGACCGGATATCGAGCTTTTCGCCGCGGCGCTCGCCGAGCATCGGCCGCGCCTCTACATCACCAATTCCGGCATCCACAACCCGACCGGCGCGATCCTGTCGCCGGTCGCCGCGCATCGGTTGCTGAAGCTCGCCGACCAGGCGGATCTCACCATCGTCGAGGACGATATTTTCGCAGACTTCGAGCACAGCGCTGCCCCAAGGCTCGCGGCGTTCGACGGGCTGCAGCGCGTTGTCCAGATCGGCTCCTTCTCCAAGACGCTGTCGGCCTCGGTGCGCTGCGGCTTCATCGCGGCGCCACCCGATTGGATGGAAGGCCTGACCGATCTCAAGATCGCCACGACATTCGGCGGTGCGCGGCTGTCGGCCCACCTGGTGCTGACCTTGTTGAAGGACGGCAGCTACCGCAAGCATATCGAGCAGTTGCGCACGCGCCTGTCGCGCGCCATGGCCGAGACCGCCGGCAGGCTGAAGGCGATGGGCATCACGCCCTGGATCGACCAGCCTGCCGGCATGTTCCTCTGGTGCCGCTTGCCCGACGGCATCGACGCGGCGGAAGTCGCGCGCAATGCGCTGTCGGACAATGTCGTGCTGGCGCCAGGCAACGCCTTCAGCCTGTCGCACACCGCCGGCCGCTTCATGCGCTTCAACGTGGCGCAATGCGAAGATCAGCGCATTTTCAGGGCCCTAAATAACGCGATGGCGGCTCCGCCGCAAAGCCGCGTAGGTGCGACCGGGCTCGAAGCCGGAGGCCCGTCGCGCTTGCCTCCCGCCTCCGGTCCAACCGGCAATTGACAGGCCTCGTCGCGCAGGCGTAGATAGACAGACCTGTCTCATCACCGCCACTATCATGACCGAACCGGCCAGAACCGACAAGCGCCAGCATATCGTTGAAACCGCCTATGGCCTGTTCAAGCGCGTGGGCTTCCACGCCACCGGCATCGACCGCATCATCGCCGAAGCCGACGTGGCCAAGATGACCATGTACCGGCACTTTCCCAGCAAGGACGATTTGATGGTCGAGGTCCTGGCCTACCGTGCGGGGCGCTTCGAACGTCAACTCGACCGTCTCGCCGAACAGGCGGCCACGCCCGAACGGAAAATCGGCATAATCTTCGACTGGTACGGTCGCTGGTTCCACAGCGCCGACTTCCACGGCTGTCTGTTCGCGCATGCCCTGGCCGAGTTCGGCGATCCGGCGCACCCGGTGTTTCAGGCCGCCGCCAGGCAGAAGAACGACCTCAAGCGCCGGATGCGGCTGATCCTCGAAGAGACGATGCCCACCGACGAAGCCGACAGCACTTCCGCCGCCCTGCTAATGCTGATCGAGGGCGCGACGCTGATGGCCCGGATGGGGCAGCCAGACTCCGCCATTCGCGACGCCCGCAAGGCGGCAATGGCCATCCTCGCCGCGCCGGGGAGACCGCGATGAGCGCGACGGTCATTGGCCTGGCACTGTTCGCCGCGATCCTGCACGCCAGCTGGAATGCCTTCCTGCGAACCGGCAGCGACAGACTGTGGACCGTCACGGTCATGAGCTTCTCGGCAACGATCGCCGCCATTCCGCTGGCGATCTTCCATCCCCTTCCAGTGTCATCGGCCTGGCCCTATATCGTTCTCTCGGGCTGCCTTCAGGTCGGCTACAGCCTCTTTCTCGTGGCGGCCTATCGCTACGGTGAATTGGGACAGGTCTACCCGATCGTTCGCGGCTCTGTGCCGCTCCTGGTGACGGTTGGTGGTTTCGTTCTGGCCGGCGAGCGCCTGAGCACGCTTCAGACCCTTGGCGTCGTCCTCGCCGCGCTCGGCATCATGAGCCTTTCCCTTGGCAAAGGGCGCGCGGCGACCAAATCAATCCTGTATGCCTTGGCGACCGGCGTGATCATCGCGGCCTATGCGACGGTCGATGCCATCGGTGTCCGCTCGGTGGGAAGCTCGGGCGCCTACACGGCCTGGGTGCTGTTGACCTACGGCGTGCTGCTCCCGGTCACGTTCATCATCTGCCGCGGCAAGCTCACGGTGGACTTTCGTTCACCGGACGCGCTGAAGGCGCTTGGCGGCGGGATTTTCGCCCTGATTGCCTACGGCGCCGTGGTTGCGGCCTTCGCGCTCGGGCCGGCCGGTCCGATCACGGCCATCCGCGAGACGAGCGTGGTTTTCGCGGTGCTGATCGGACGGCTTTTCCTGGGCGAGACGCTGACGCCGAAGCGCATTGCGGCCTGTGGCGTTGTCGCGCTAGGCGCTATCTGCCTTGGCTATCATGGTTGACTACGGCCGAGAGGCTGTTTCGAAATTCGCTCTGGCGAGTCATTGGTGCGGTTTCGAGAACCGGAGCGGAGCGGACTCTGCGTCCGTGAGCACCGGAAGCGCAGAAACGCCCCCAGATGGCTGCCGGAGTAGAATTTCCAAACGGCCTCTAAGCGCCTGCCCGCTTGCGGCGCTCATACATCATCACCAGCGTCTCGGCGGTCAGCGCCGGCTTCTGCTCGCCTTCGATCTCTACGGTGTTGGCGGCCTTCATAAGATACTGGCCGGGGCCGCGATCCTCCATGGAAAGCAGCGTCGTGCGCAGCCTGATGCGCGCCCCGGCCTTGACCGGCGCCAGGA
>NZ_RZRY01000582.1:0-3967 GCF_003998035.1 Mesorhizobium sp. M2A.F.Ca.ET.039.01.1.1
GGTCATGGTGATGGGGCACAGATGCCCGGTCTCGAGCTCGGCGGTCAGATAGAAGCGCGCCGCCCTTACCTGATGGCGGCGGCCGATCTCGGCATCGCCGTTCTCCCAGACGGAAGAATGCAGGCCGCCGGCAACCGAGCGGCGCATCAAGGCGTGATAAGCCGGATGGTATTCGACCAGGTCGAGGCGCCGGCCTTGGCGGTCATGCGTGCGCAATTTCGGCGTGTCGGTGTTGGCGAGGCGGGCAAGCTCCTGCGCCTCCTGCGTCATCACGAACCGGCCAAGCCCGTCGAGATCCTTGCGCACGGGATCCGAAAAACGTTCGGCAAGCTGGATGAGCAACGGATCGCCCCGCCAAGCGTTGCCGCCCGTCAACGGCGGCGGCTGGTTGATCACCTCGTCGGTCACGCGTCTTCCTTACATCCCCAGGCCGCGATCACGAATCCGAGGCCATCCGGCCTTATAGCCCAAGCGTTGCGGCACGCGCGACGAAAATACCGGGGAGAACGCCCGCAATCCAAAGCTGGCGCTTGCGGCGGGCCGGACCGCACCCTATAGCAGCGCCTTGAGATGACCGACGCTTCGTCCCTGCCGCTCTTTCCCCACCGCCATCTTCTGGGCATCCGCGATCTTTCCCCCGCCGATATAGAGCTGTTGCTCGATCGGGCGGACCAGGCCGTGGCGATCTCGCGGCAATCGGAAAAGAAGACCTCGACGCTGCGCGGCCGCACCCAGATCAACCTGTTCTACGAGGCATCGACCCGCACGCAGTCGTCCTTCGAGCTGGCCGGCAAGCGTCTCGGCGCCGACGTCATGAACATGTCGGTGGCGAGCTCCTCGGTGAAGAAGGGCGAGACGCTGATCGATACGGCGATGACGCTCAACGCCATGCGGCCCGACATCCTGATCATCCGCCACCAGTCGGCCGGCGCCGCCGCCCTGCTCGCCCAGAAGGTCGGCTGCTCGGTGGTCAATGCCGGCGACGGCGCGCACGAGCACCCGACGCAGGCGCTGCTCGACGCGCTGACCATCCGCCGCGCCAAGGGCCCGCTTTCGAAGCTGATCGTGGCGATTTGCGGCGACATCCTGCATTCGCGCGTCGCCCGCTCCAACATCATGCTGTTGAACGCGCTCGGCGCGCAGGTGCGCGTCGTGGCGCCCTCGACGCTGCTGCCTTCCGGCATTGATCGGATGGGCGTCATCGTCGCGCGCTCGATGGCCGAGGGCCTGAAGGATGCCGACGTCGTGATGATGCTGCGCCTGCAGCGCGAGCGCATGGAAGGCGCCTTCGTGCCGTCGATCCGCGAATATTTCCGCTATTTCGGCCTCGATGCCGAAAAGCTGAAAGCCGCCAAGGACGATGCGCTGGTCATGCATCCTGGTCCGATGAACCGCGGCGTCGAGATCGCCTCCGAAATCGCCGACGGGCCGCAAAGCGTCATCCAGGAACAGGTGGAGATGGGGGTCGCCGTGCGCATGGCGGTCATGGAAGCATTGCTCGACCCGCGCCGCAACCATGAGGGGCGCGGCGCATGAGCGTGACCGTCTTCAGCAAGGCGCACATTGTCGACCCGTCGCGCGGCATCGACGAGATCGGCAGCGTCATCGTCGACGGCCGCAAGATCGCCGCGGCCGGAAAGGCGGCATTGAACCAGGGGGCGCCCGAAGGCGCCACCGTCATCGACTGCGCCCGCAAGACGATCATTCCAGGCCTTGTCGACGCGCGCGTCTTCATCGGCGAACCCGGCGGCGAGCATCGCGAGACCATCGCCTCGGCAAGCGTGGCGGCGGCGGCCGGCGGCGTCACCTCCATCGTCATGATGCCTGACACCGACCCGGTGATCGACAATGTGGCGCTGGTCGAATTCGTGCTGCGCACCGCACGCGACACCGCAAGCGTCAACATCTTCCCGGCGGCCGCGATCACCAAGGGCCTCGACGGCCGCGATATGGCCGAAGTCGGCCTGCGGCGCGAAGCCGGCGCCGTCGCCTACCCCGACGGCCGCCACACCATCGCCAACGCGCTGGTCATGCGGCGCGCGCTGACCTATGCCCGCGATTTCGGCGGCGTCATCGCGCACGAAACGCAGGATGCCGACCTCGCCTCGTCCGGCGTGATGAACGAGGGGCTCTATGCGAGCTGGCTCGGCCTGTCGGGCATTCCGCGCGAGGCCGAGCTCATCCCGCTCGAACGCGACCTGGCGCTGGCCCGGCTGACCGGCGGCGCCTACCACGCCGCCAAGATTTCGTCAGCGATGGCGGCCGGCGCGGTGAACCGGGCCAAGACGGATGGCGCCAATGTCACGGCTGGGGTCGCCATCCACAATCTGTCGCTCAACGAGAACGATGTGGGCGAATACCGTACCTTCTTCCGGCTGACGCCGCCCCTGCGCGCCGAGGATGACAGGCTGGCGATGATCGAGGCGATCAAGGACGGCACGATCGACATCATCGTTTCCTCGCATGACCCGCAGGACGTCGACACCAAGCGCCTGCCCTTCGCCGACGCGGCCGCCGGCGCCATCGGGCTGGAGACGCTGCTTGGCGCAGCGCTTCGGCTCTACCACAATGGCGACGTGCCGCTGCTCAGGCTGATCGAGACGCTGTCCACGGCACCGGCGAGATTGTTCGGCCTGCCGGGCGGCACGCTGCAGCCGGGCGCGCCGGCCGATCTCGCGGTCGTCGATCTCGACGAGCCGTGGATCGTCAGCGAAGGCGGCCTGCGCTCGCGCTCGAAGAACACCTGTTTCGAAGGTGCGCGCGTTCAAGGCAAGGTCCTGCGGACGGTGGTCGCGGGCCGCACGGTTTTTTCCGCCTAGACCATCCGACGCATTGAGCGCTGCCAAGTCTGCCAGGCACGGAGTTGCTTGGCGAACCCTCTCGACTCTACCATTATGCTCGACTGATGCCCGCGCAGCGCCGGCTATTGCAAATCAGAGTTGCATAACGCAAATTGAATCAATCTTAAGGCGAGCGAGCCAAGGAAGGAATACGGGGGAAACAATGGGTTATGCGATCGCGCTCGTTTTCGGCTATCTGCTCGGCTCGATACCGTTCGGACTTTTGATCACTCGCGCGGCCGGTCTCGGCGACGTCCGCAACATCGGTTCCGGCAATATCGGCGCGACCAATGTGCTGAGGACAGGCAACAAAGGGCTCGCAGCTGCAACGCTGCTGCTCGACGCGCTGAAAGGCACCGCCGCCGCCCTCATAGCCGGGCATTTTTCGCCGGACTTCGGACTTTTGGCGGGCTGCGGCGCCTTCCTCGGCCATCTCTTCCCGGTCTGGCTCGGCTTCAAAGGCGGCAAGGGCGTCGCCACCTATCTCGGCGTGCTGCTCGGCCTTGCATGGCAGGGCATGCTCGTCTTCGCCGTCGTCTGGCTCGCCATGGCCTTTCTGTTTCGATACTCCTCTCTGGCCGCACTGGCGGCGGCGGTCATCGTGCCGATCGCGCTTTATTTCATCAGCACGCCGCAGATCGCCGGCCTGTTCGCCGTGATGAGCCTGATCGTGATCGCCAAGCACCATGCCAACATCTCGCGGCTGCTGGCCGGCACCGAAGGCAAGATCGGGGCGAAAGGATGAGCGCTCCAGCCGCCGGCCCGCGCCTCAGCGACCGGCAGCGGCTTGCCTGGCTTCGGCTGATCCGCACGCCCAATGTCGGCCCGGCTTCGTTTCGCGAGCTAATCAACCGCTTCGGCTCGGCCGAAGCAGCGCTTGAAATGCTGCCCGAATTGATGATCTCCGGCGGCGCCAATCGCATCGTCCGCATCCCCTCCCTCGCCGAGGCGGAAGCCGAGCTGGAGGCCGCCCGGCGCGCCGGCGCCCGCTTCGTCGGCATTGGCGAGGCCGATTATCCGCCCTTGCTGAAGACCTTGGACAATCCGCCGCCGCTGCTGGCGGTGAAAGGCGAAGGCGCGGTCTTCCGTATGCCGGCGGTGGCGATTGTCGGCGCCCGCAACGCGTC
>NZ_RZRY01000583.1:0-3953 GCF_003998035.1 Mesorhizobium sp. M2A.F.Ca.ET.039.01.1.1
CGCATAGGTACGAAGTCCTTGTCATGGACCACGGCATTTTCGATCGTGTTGTCGCAGAGACGCAGCCGGATTTCATCCCAGATCCGCGTATCCGGCCAGTCTGCCGGACCATCGCTAAGCGCGCATTGCAGGTAATACCGGCTCCGGTGGGGGCCGCGAGGAAGCTGCGCGACAAAGCCGTGGTCGCTGACGCCCATGATCGGATGGCCGGTAACAGGCGCCTCAACGAGCGCCGCCAACCACGCATAACCGAAGTCATGGCTGTACTTCGTCAAGACACCATCTGGGATCGATGCCCGGCTGACACCGTGCTCGGCGTCGCACCCAATGATGTAATCGCAGACGAACTCGTGAGCGCCCGCGGCATCTGAATAGCTGACCCGTGGACGCCGGTCCTCGTCATTTTGGATCGACACGTCGGTGACGCTGAAGCGGATGTCACCCGCCATGACATCGATCAGTTCGCGCAACAGGTTATTGACGAGCATTTGCTGGGTGCAGAATCGACCCGGGCTGCCGTCGTCTTCGATGGTCTCGAAAATGCGACCAACGCCGTTGACGCGATAATCAATGGTCTGGGCAAGCGGGCCGGCGAGGAGCTTGTCCGCTAATCCCCATTGCTCGAACATGCGCACGGCGCGTGCATCAACGACGCCGGCACGCTGCCGGACTTCGACGCGGGCCCGATCGATCCGCTCCAGGACAACGCAGGCCACGCCGGAGGTCCGCAGGAAGGACGCCAACGTCAGACCGGACACACCGGCTCCAACAATGATAACTGTGGTCTCTTCGGAAGTTGAAGTCATGTTTATCTTTCAGCTAAGCTTTATTTGTTTAGTCTAGGCAGGATCAAAAGCAGCCGTTTGCGACTGCGATGCTTTCTATCCGCTCGACGTCGTCGGCGAACGGAACCGAGAGGTAGCCATTGGCTGGTTCGCGAACGTAAGCTTCGTAATCCGGGCAGTAAGTCGTGTTGTCCGCGACGATGAGCGAGCCTGGGACGAGCCTGCTTTCAAGCAGGCTAGAGGTGTGTCGATGAGCCCACGGGCTCACGGCATTTCGTTCATCTCAGCGTCCCCTTCAGCATCCATCGCCACCGCGTCGGACATTATCTGAGGGTAAGGTTGACGGAAACGCGAAACTTGGCCAATATGTATTGATATTGTGCCAATTTCCTGGAGCGCGACCCTTTGCCGATCCTGCGTCAATGGAATGACTTGGCTGAGCTCATGCCCACGGTCGAAGAGGCGCGCCGAGACGTCGTCACGGTCGGCGTCGAGATGGTCACCGAGGGCTTAGAGCTGGACCATCACTCCCACCGGAAGTCGGAGCTGCTCTTGGGACTCTCTGGCGTCTTTCGTTGTGAAGTCGAGGGCGGCATCTGGATCGTGCCCCCGCAGTGCGCGCTTTGGGTTCCGGGCGGGATGGTGCATCGGATCGCAGCCTCCGGGAACATCGACAGCTATGCGGCCTTCGTCCAGCCGGCGGCAGGCGCGAAGCTGCCCACGACGTGCTGCACGATTACCGTCAGTCCGCTGTTGCGCGAGCTAATTGTCCGAAGCGCGCAGTTCCCAGCAGATCATGAGGCGGACGGAGTAGAATCGGGAGTTGCGGCCTTGCTGCTGCATGAGGTTTCGACAGCGCCGCTCGGCAACCTTCACCTGCCAATGCCAACCGATCCTCGGCTTCGTTCGATCTTCCAGGACATGATAACGGATCCAGCTGACCGCGGAACTCTCGAATCGTGGGCAAAACGTTCTGGACTCAGTGTTCGCTCGCTCGAGCGCGTAATCGCCGCCGAGACCGGCATGAGCTTCGGTCGTTGGCGACAGCAGTTGAGCATTATCCTCTCGGTGCAGTGGTTGGCGAGCGGCGCGTCGGTGAAACAGGTTGCTGGCGACCTTGGGTACGAGAACGTCAGCAGCTTTGTCACAATGTTTCGAAAGGCGCTCGGCGTCTCGCCAGCCCGTTATATGGCGGAACGCTCAAGCAGACATTGAGCACTCACCGATCGTCGGAGAACCATCGTCGCGGATGAGCGGGCAGCGCTCACTTCGGGCGGTTGCCGTTGCTGCTCAAACGAAGAAGAACTCCTCCACCCGCTGCTTGGCCGTCCGCAACACCGGCAAGATGTCGCGCTCCATCGCCTCGACCGAGAAACGCGCCGACTGCGTCGAGACATTGATGGCGGCCACGGTGCGGCCGGCGCGGTCGACGATCGGAACAGCGATCGAGCGCAGGCCGAGCTCCAGCTCCTCGTCGACGATGGCGAAGCCATCGACCCTCGCTCTGTCAATGGCCTTGCCGAGCGCGGCGCGGCCGGTGATCGTCTTCGGCGTGCGCCGTTCGATGGTCGCGTCAGCGAGGAAGGCCTTCAACTCATCCGCCGGCAGGCCGGAAAGCAGCACGCGCCCCATCGACGTACAATAGGCCGGCAACCTCGTGCCGACATCGAGCGCGACGCTCAGGATTCGCCGTCCGGGGATGCGCGCGACATAGACGACGTCCTCGCCCGACAGCACTGCCGCGTTGCAGGCCTCGCCGAATTTCCCCGCTACCTCGCGCATGACCGGCGCCGCGAAGGTCCAGAGCGATGCGCCGCCGAGCCAGGTCCGCGCGACGGTCAAGAGACGCGGCGACAGCGAGAACAGCCGGCCGGACTGGGTCGCATAGCCCGTCGCGACCAATGTCAGCAGGAAGCGGCGGGCCCCCGCGCGGGTGAGATCCGCCTCCTCGGCCATCTCCGTCAGCGTCATGCCGGCCGGATGGCGCGCGAGGATTTCCATCACCGCCAAGCCGCGTTCCAGCGAGCCGACATGGTCGCGTGAAATGGATTCCTCTTCCACGAACCTCTCCAGGCCAGCGTTGACTCCAGGCAAACTTTGGAGCTAAAAGTATCTCATATAAAACATATGTTCGCAATGCGAACTTTTCAATCACGGAGCCTGGAGATGGTCAAGTTCCTGCCGCTGAAAGAGGCGGTCGCGGATAACCTGCACGACGGCGACACCGTCGCCTTCGAGGGCTTCACCCATCTGATCCCCACCGCCGCCGCGCATGAAGCGATCCGCCAGGGCTTTCGCGACCTGACGCTGATCCGCATGACGCCCGACCTGATCTATGACCAGATGATCGGCATGGGCATGGCGAGGAAGATCGTCTTTTCCTATGTCGGCAATCCCGGCGTCGGCCTGTTGCGACGCGCCCGCGATGCCATCGAGAACGGCTTTCCGCGCGCCATCGAAGTCGAGGAGCACAGCCATGCCGGCATGGCCAACGCCTATGAGGCGGGCGCCGCCGGCCTGCCCTGCGCGGTGTTCCGCGGCTATCGCGGCGCCGGCCTCGCTTCGGTCAACCCCAACATTAGATCGGTCACCTGCCCCTTCACCGGGGAGGCGCTGGCCGCCGTCCCGGCGATAAGGCCGGACGTCACCTTCATCCATGCGCAAAAGGCGGACCGCAAGGGCAATGTGCTGGTCGAAGGTATCATCGGCATCCAGAAGGAGGCGGTCCTAGCGGCCAAGCGCGCGGTCGTGACGGTCGAGGAAATGGTCGACAATTTCGATGACCTGCATCCCAACCTCACCGTGCTGCCAAGCTGGACGATCGCGGCGATTTCCGTTGTGCCGGGCGGCTCGCATCCCTCCTACACGCATGGCTATTACGAGCGCGACAACGCCGCCTATCTCGAATGGGACGAGATCGCCGCCGACCGCGACCGCTTCCAGGCGTGGATGCAGAAGAACGTTATCGAGAGCAGCGCCGACGACTTTGCCGGCCGCGTCGAGCATCTGAGGAAAGCCGCATGAGCGACGCTGACAATCTGGGTTTCACCCCCAACGAGATGATGACGATCGCCGCCAGCCGCGCCTTGAAAAGTGACGATGTCTGCTTCGTAGGCATTGGCGCGCCGTCGGCCGCCTGCAACGTCGCGCGGCTGACCCATGCGCCCG
>NZ_RZRY01000584.1:0-3944 GCF_003998035.1 Mesorhizobium sp. M2A.F.Ca.ET.039.01.1.1
GTCGGCGCTGCTCACCACCACCATGCCCTACATGAAGGTCGTCATCGACACGATGAAGGAAAAGGGCATCCGCGACGATTATGTCGTCCTGGTCGGCGGCGCGCCGCTCAACGAGGAGTTCGGCAAGGCCGTCGGCGCCGACGCCTATTGCCGCGACGCCGCGGTGGCCGTCGAGACCGCAAAGGATTTCATGAAGCGCAAGCACAACGTTCGCGCTTCCGCCTGACACGAGGCATCAGGATGGACCTAAAAAAAGCCGCGCCTTGCAGCGCGGCTTTTTTGTTACCAGATGATGGAAAAGGCTGCGATCAGTTGACAGTGTCCTTGACCGCCCTCGCCGTCGATTTGACGTCCTTGCCGACGCCCCGGATGGTGTTGGCGCAAGCGGTGAGCGCAAGCGCGCAGGCCAGGATGGCGATCGGCGCGACGCGTAGCAGTTTCATGAACAGTGTCTCCCTCGACAGATATTAAGCCCCGCAGCGAAAGCCGGCCCGACTTGGTCAAGACGCAAAAAACGGAACCGAATCAAACAGACAGGCTGCTCGTCATCGCCTGCGGGATGATTGCGCGCGAAGTTTTGGCCGTCAAGCAACAGCTAAAGCTCGACCATCTCGAGCTGACCTGCCTGCCGGCTGAGTTCCATTTCTATCCGGACCGCATCGCGCCGGCGATGGACAAGGCGATCGAGAAGGCCAAGGCGGAAGGCTACGATCACATCTTCGTCGGCTATGCCGACTGCGGCACGGGCGGCCTGCTCGACCGCGTCATCGAGAAGCACGGCGTCGAGCGCATGGCCGGGCCGCACTGCTTTGCCTTCTACCAGGGCATGGAGGCCTATGCGAAGGTCGCCGACGGCGACATGATGTCGTTCTACATGACCGACTTCCTCTGCCGCCAGTTCGAGGCCTTCTTCATCAAGCCGCTCGGCCTCGACCGGCATCCCGAGCTGATCAAGGACTATTTCGGCAATTACGGGAAGCTGATCTATCTTGCCCAGACCGACGATCCGGAACTCGACAAGGTCGCCGAGAAGGCTGCGGTTATGCTCGGCCTCGCGTACGAGCGCCGCCGGACTGGCTATGGTGATCTGACGAGCGAACTGGCGCGGGTGGCAACCGGCGCCTGACGGCTTCACGCCTCCGCTTCGAGCGCCGCCAATACATCGGCGAAACTTGTCTTGCAGACGAAGCCGAGTCGCTCCCCCGCCCGCGAGGGATCGTAGACGCGGTCGATCGACGAAAACATCGTCCAGCCCTTCCTCGCATAGAGCCCGGGATAATCCGGGAAATAGCGCGCGACAACCGATGGCGCGTCGGCGATGAGCTCGGCGCAGTCCAGCGGCCGGAACGGAGTCGGCGCCGAGATGATAAACGTGTCGAACCCGAGCAGCGGAGCTGTCTCCAGCGCCGCGACATGAGCCTCCGCGGCATCCTCCACCGTCAGCCGGCGAAACAGCAATTCGTTGGCCTTGGTGTTGGCGTCGGACTGTTCGATGGCGTGCGCCATGTCGTCCGCTTCGGGAAAGAAGCGCGCGGTGCGCAGCACCACCACCGGCAGCCCGTGCTCGATATGGTAAAGACGGCAGAGATGCTCAGCGGAAAGCTTCGTCACGCCATAGATGTTGCGCGGCTCCGGCGACATCTCCTCCGTCAGCCAGGCGGCCTTGCGCGCGCCGCGCTGGAAGCCGGCGCGGATCGCCTGCGAGATCATCAGCGACGTCGTCGAGGTGAAGACGAAACGCTCGACGCCGCAGGCAACCGCCGCGTCGAGCAGGTTGAGCGTGCCTTGCACATTCGTCGCGACGAAGGCGCTGTTCTCAAAGTGCTCGATGTTTGGCTTGTGCAGCGCGCCGCTGTGAATGATGGCCTCGATGCGATTGTCGCGGACAGTTTCGAAGACCAGCTCGCGGTCTGCGACCGAGCCGACGACCTGCGTGCGCGCCGAGGTAACCGGATCGAGGCCGACCACCTCATGGCCGAGCACTTCCAGTCGTGGCTGAAGCGCGCTGCCCAGCCAGCCTGACGACCCCGTGAGCAAGATCCGCATCGATCGAACACCATTTTTCCGAGCCCACGCTGTTAAGCACGGATGACAGACGATCGCGAACCGGTAAGTTGTACGCCAGTGACGAAAAGAACTGTTCCAGCCATCGATTTGAGGAAACGATTTGATGACCCCTCGCCTGCTTTTTGCCGCTCTCGGCCTCATAGCCCTCACCTTGCCCGCCCATGCCGACGGCGAGGTGCAGAAGCTGATCACCGCCGCAGACAAGGCGCGGCTGGATAAGTATGGTGAGACGCGCAAGGCGGCTCTGGATGAGGCAAAGGCCGGCGATCCGGCGGAGGTCAAGCAATTGGATGACTTGCTCGCCAAGCCGCTCGTCGCCTTCTCCGACACGGATCTCACCGGCGACTGGAAATGCCGCACCATCAAGGCCGGAGGCTTGAGCCCGCTGATCATCTATGGCTGGTTCAAGTGCAAGGTGACCGACGACGGCTCCGGCTGGCGGCTTGCCAAGATCAGCGGCTCGCAACGCACCACCGGCCGCTTCTTCGACGATGGCGAGAAGCGCTCGATCTATCTCGGCTCGTTCTCGGTGAACAACGACAAGGCCAAGCCCTATGGCAGCGGCCCCGAAAGCGACCAAGTCGGCTACGCCTTCCGCAACAGCGCCACCGAATGGCGCATCGAATTCCCCGCGCCCTATTACGAATCCAAGCTCGACATCATGGAATTCAAGCGCTGAGCCGGGCTTTGGCGCCTGACCGAAGACCTTCGGCTCACCAAGGATTAACCCGCCCCGCATAGCATGCGCCCGGTTTTGAGAGCGGGTGCTTGCCATGGCGGCGTCGGAATCGAGTACGCGACCGATCGTGGTCGTCACGGAAGGTGGCCCGCATATCTGGGCAATCGTCAATGCGATTGCCGATCGCGTCGGTCCTGTCAGCGTCATCCTCGAGAACCCTGAATCCAAAAAGCGGCTGCTCATGGGCCGCGCCCGGCGGCAGGGTTGGATCTCGGCCATCGGGCAGCTCGGCACGATGGTGCTTACCAGGCTCGGCAAGCGCTTCCTTGCCGGCCACGCCGAGCGGCTGATCGCCGAGGAAAAGCTCGACGCCGAACCGCGGCAAGGCCAGGCGATCATCCATGTGCCCTCAGCCAACGGGCCGGAATGCCTGAAGGAAATCGCCAGCATCGGACCGGGCGTCATCCTGCTCGCCGGCTGCAGACTGCTGTCGAAGGATACGTTGGCCAGGATGCCTTGCCCGGTGCTCAACTATCACGCCGGCATCGCGCCAAAATATCGCGGCATGAATGGCGGCTACTGGGCGCTGGCGTCCGGCGACGCGCAGAACTTCGGCACCACCGTGCATCTGGTCGATGCCGGGGTCGACACAGGCGGCGTGCTGAAGCAGGCGCGCGGCAAACCCAAGACGGGCGACACCATCGCCAGCTACCCGCTGCGTCAGGCAGCGTTTTCGCGCGATATCTGCGTCGAAGCGGTCGGCAATGTGCTGGCCGGCAGGCTGGAAACGATCGATCCTGGCCTGCCGTCCAAGCAATGGTATCACCCGACGATCTGGTTCTATCTCTGGATCGGCCTGACCAAGCGCGTCTGGTGATTGGCCGGCAACGGATTCCAGCATTCGCTTTGCGCCATCGCCAGCGTCGCTTTTGAAGGGGCGCGCGTCGTCCCATAACAAGCGGCCCAACAGCGCTTGCGGCAATGCTCCGACATATCGAGGAGTTGAGAATTCATGGCCGATCTGATCGTCGTCTATTGGCGCGACATTCCCGCCCAGGTCATCGTCAAAAAGGGCCGGCAGAACGCCAAGCGCGAACTGCCGCTGCGCTTCACCGAGGCGATCGACATGTGCGCGATGCGCACCGGCGCCGGCGGCACAGACGACTATCTGGCGGACTGGCGCAAGTCCGATCCCGTC
>NZ_RZRY01000585.1:0-3939 GCF_003998035.1 Mesorhizobium sp. M2A.F.Ca.ET.039.01.1.1
GTCTTGGCTTCCTCGACGGTGATGACGCCTTCGTTGCCGACCTTTTCCATAGCCTCGGCCAGGAAACGTCCGATCTCGGCATCGCCATTGGCCGAGATGGTGCCGACCTGGGCGATCTCGTCGTTTCTGGTGATCTTGCGCGCATTGGTCTTGAGTTCGGCGACCACCGCATCCACCGATTTGTCGATGCCGCGTTTTAGATCCATCGGGTTCATGCCCGAGGCGACCGCCTTGGCGCCTTCGCGAACGATCGCTTGGGCAAGCACGGTGGCAGTCGTGGTGCCGTCGCCGGCGAGGTCGTTGGTCTTCGAGGCGACTTCGCGGACCATCTGGGCGCCCATATTCTCGAACTTGTCCTCAAGCTCGATCTCCTTGGCGACGGTGACGCCGTCCTTGGTGATGCGCGGGGCGCCGAACGACTTGTCGATGACGACGTTGCGGCCCTTGGGACCAAGCGTCACCTTCACCGCGTCGGCGAGGATGTTGACACCGCGCAGCATGCGCTCACGGGCGTCGGAATGGAATTTGACTTCCTTGGCGGCCATTGGATCACTCCTTGTCTAGGCAGCTTTCATTGACTGGGTTGCGGTTCGGTCGAAGCCCCGGTCAGGCGGCTTTCTTCAGCGTCGCGGCCTGCTCGATCACGCCCATCACGTCGCTTTCCTTCATGATGAGCAGATCCTCGCCGTTGAGCTTGATCTCGGTGCCCGACCACTTGCCGAACAGGATGCGGTCGCCGACCTTCACGTCGAGGGCCACGAGCTTGCCGCTCTCGTCGCGGGCGCCCGGGCCGACGGCGATGACTTCGCCTTCCTGCGGCTTTTCCTTGGCGGTGTCGGGGATGATGATGCCGCCGGCCGTCTTCTCTTCGGCCTCGATGCGGCGGACGAGCACGCGGTCATGCAGTGGACGGAACGTCATATCGTTCTCCTTCAGGACAAACGGATTGCGAGAGGTCCCTCCGCTCCGGACCGGGAGGACCGGAGCGGGGCTCGCGACCCTTTCGGCGTCGCGCGCATGTCGAGCTAATTTTGCCTTCTTCTACTTTCAAGGGGGTGCCAAAAAAATTTTGGCACTCTCGATCGTCGAGTGCTAGCGTGCTGAAAACATGAGGTAAATTGGGTCGCTCCGACAAAGGAAAGGCTTGAATTCGCGATTGAGCTGAACAAGATTATCGGCGCCCGGCAGCGCCGGACCGCTGAGAAATTTGGAACCCGAACCAAGGAGTTTTTGGAGACGGAGGACAGAAATGGACCGACAGACGCTCTCGCCGATCATTCCTTCCCTTGCTCCCGAAATATCAGACCTTTCGCTCGACCGGCTGCTGTCGCCGGCCAGCCATTTTCAGCACCCGCGGGATGTGCTGGAGGACGGCTCGCTCGACATATGGGAAAAGCGGGCGATCCTTTCGTCCTGGGCGTCCGACGCCTGCGCCGTGGAATCGATGCCGGCGCTGCGCCAGCCGCCGGGCGCCGAGCGGCCGGTCTCTTTCGACGACATCATGGATGCGCTGCGCCGGCTCGACGCAACCGTCCCGCCGCCCAGCGGCCCTGCCGATGACGACCACCGGCAGCTGGTCTACCGGCTGAGCGCGTGAGGGCGGAAGACAATGGTGAACGCGGTCAGCGCGGAAATCCGCTTGCAGCAGTCGGACGCTCGCGCAACGCTGGTCTTGGGCGGTCGATCGGGGGCGCCCGCATAGAGAAGATCCACACCAACCGAGCTTCTCTGTTCCGTCGCAAAGTCTTCGTATCCGCCATATGAATGATGCCAAGCGGCTCGATGAATGATGCCAAGCAGCTCGGTGCCTTCTCCCTTTTACAGCGGCGAATTTCAGCATCCATCGAGAGATGAAGTTAACATATGTTATGCCCGGCAGACGGATCACCTGGCAGCGGTTCCGCATAAGTTGCGACCGGCGATAACCTTAATTTCGGTTTCGGTTGCATAGGCTTCCCGAAAGGAAGGTAAAGGGCTAGATTAGCAATTCATTAAGTACGCGTGGGGCGTGAGTAAGGGATGTGTGGTGATGAATTTCAAGTCTCTGATCAAGCGGGCCGAGGACGTCGATAAGGAATTTCAGGAACTCCAATCGGATCTGGCGGAAGCATTCGAGGACGTTCTGAAGGATGATGAACAACCGCCGTCGGGAGACGATGCCGCTGCCGGTCAGGAACTCGTGGCAAGCGACGAGAATCCGCCGCCCGAAGAACAGCAGCCCGAGGCAGCGCCATCGCGGTTGACGCCCCATACCCAGACGCGGCTCGCCGCGCTGGAGGCCGTCGCCGGGCTTTTCCGCGATGGGCAGGGCCATCTGCAGGAGATCGAGGCGAAGCTGGCGGAGATCGCCACCGCGCATCACATGACGCGCGAGGTCCTCAACGTCTTCCATCGCGACGTGTTGCGCTCCAACGAGCTGGAGCTGGCAAATCTCGCTCTTACCGCCGAACACAAAACGCTTTCGGAACAATTGCTTGACGCCGCCCGCAAGCAGCGCGAGCGCGACGGCGCGGCCGAGGCCTGGCAACAGCGCGAGGCGAGCCTCGTCCAGGACCGCGAGCAGTTGCGCTCGGCGCTGGCGGCCGTGCGCCTGGAACTGGTGGAGATGAGCAATGAGAACGCCAGGCGCGAGACGGAGTTCGGTGAGATCGTCAAAGCCTTGACCGCTAAGACCGTCGAAGTCGACAGGCGCGGCGCCGAGAACAAGCTGCTGCGCGAGAAGCAGGTCGGCCTCACGGTCGACCTGGAGCAAGCGCAAAGACGCGAGGCTGAGGCCCGCCACAAGTTCGACGAGTTCGCGGCAACCCACGCCAGCGAAACCGCCCATATTGCCGAGCTGATGGCTCAGATCGGCAATCACGAAAAGGAAGAAACCCGGCTGCAGAAGGCGCTGGAGGCAACCCAGGCCAGGCTCGCCGAAACAGCCGAGGCGGCGCGGATCGCCGAAAGCGACAGCGCCGCCGAATTGGCGCGCAGCCAGGCCGAGATGCGTGGTTTGCGCGCCGAAATGCAGGAACTGCAGTCGCGCCTGGACAAGGTCTCGACCGACAATGGCGAAGCCTCGGCCGAAATCACCAGGCTCAAGGGGCAGTTGAACGATGCCGTCACCGAACGCCAGATCGCCGAGGAAAGGCTCGCCGTTCTCAGGGAAGAGAGCGAAGCCGACAAGAAGAATTTGTCGGAGGTCAGCACCAATCTCTCACAGCTTTCGTTGCAGCAGGCGTCCGAGCAGATCCAGCTCGATATCCAGAAGCAGGAATGCGAGGATCTGCACGCCGAGGTCGAAGCGCTCAATGCGCGCATCCGGGAATTGCTGCCTTACGAGCGGCTGCATCGGGTGACCGACGCAAGGTCGCGCAAGGATGCCGCGCCTCAGGCCAACGGGATCATCGCGGAAGCAGCGCGCCCGGCCGCGCGGCGTGTTCCGCGGCGGAACTTGCGAGCCAACGCGGGCTGAGAAAACCGCCGCGCCTGGAACTGCTGTGGCGGGCTACTTGCCCGTCATGCCGTCGGCAAGGTCCTGAGCTTGCTTGAGCAGCGCCGGGAAGGACGGATCGCCGGGCAGACGCTCAGCCATGCAGGCGCGGTAGTCGGCATCGCCCTTTTCCCAGGCGGCGTTGGCGGGATCGGAAGCCTGCGAGTCGTCCTGGTCCGAGCCCTCGTTGCCCTGCTGGGCTTTCTGCGCGGCGGCGTCGGCGGCTGCCCAGATCGAATCGCAGGCCGCGATCTTCGGCACGGCGGGGGAGGCGGGCGCCTCGGCGATCAGCGCTCGGTCACCTTTGACCACCGCCACCACGACATGCTGCTCGTAGATCGGCCCGACATCCTGCGTCCAGCCGCCGAGCCGGGCCACCACCATGTCGGCGCCGTCGGGCTTCTTCAGCGGAAAGTCGAGCGTGCCGGAGAAGGCGGCGTCGCTGCCGATGGCCTGGGTGTAGA
>NZ_RZRY01000586.1:0-3922 GCF_003998035.1 Mesorhizobium sp. M2A.F.Ca.ET.039.01.1.1
GCTTATAGGCTTCGTAGCTGTCGAAGATCATGCGAGGTCGCTCCGCCGCAGGATCCATCCGTTGATCTCGACGATTTCATCACGGTCGATCTCGTCAGGGTTGGCGGGGGCCGGTGGGTTGCGGAACAGCGACAGTGCCGGCAACGTGATCAAGGCCTGCAGGATCACGCGGCGCGATATTTTTCTTATGAACCTGCTCATGATACGTCTTTCGATAGGGGGCTCGATCCACGCATGCCGTTCCTGAACGGCACACATGCCGCCGAGGAGGCCAAACTCCGTGCCAAACCCGGGTGAAGACGGCGTTACACCCGGAAGTTTAGCGCGGTTGAATATGGACATGGTTAGGGTTTTCCTAAAGCGCGTCGCATTGGAGCGGTTCAGGCGCCGGGCTTTTGAGTTTTGTTTCGATGTCGTTGCCCCAAAACCGCTTCGCACTTTTGGGCGACATGCATGACGCCCGCGAGGGGCCTCAAGCCGCTTCGGGAAGCTCGCGGTCGAGTATCGAAAGGTTGCGGCCGCGGTTCTTCGCCTCGTAGAGCCTGCGGTCGGCCGCGCGCATCAAATCGGAAACGGTTGCACCTTCGCCGCAGCTTATGCCGCCGATCGAGACCGTGAGCGGCACGGTGCGCCCGTCGGTAGGGCGGAAACGGATCAGCTCGACCTCGCGACGGATGCGTTCGGCGACATGCTTGGCCTCACGCTCGCCGGCGCCGACCAGGAAAGCCGCGAACTCCTCGCCGCCGATGCGGCCGAGCACGTCGCCGTTGCGCACACCACGCTCGATGGCGCCGGCGATCAGAAGCAGCGCTTCGTCCCCCGTCAGATGACCGTAGCTGTCATTGATCCTCTTGAAGTGATCGGCGTCGATAATGAGCAGCGCGCCACGATCGCTCTTGCGCCGCGACCCATCGAGCGCGGCAAAGAAGGTTTCGCGATTGAGCATGCCGGTCATGTCGTCGCGGCTTGCCTTTTCGGAGAGGCGCCTGTGCGCCGCGGCGAGTTGCGCGTGGGCGCGGGCAAGTTCGCGATGCGCGTTCTGCAACCGGTCGCTGTGCCAGAAGCTGCCCGCGCTGGCGGCCCAGGCGAGCACGAGCGGGCATAGCGTCGATGCCAGCCAGATCGTGCGGCTCATCGGGAAGCCGATTGCCGGAACCACAATCAGCGTCAACAACAGCGAGACGGCGACCGAAGCGAATGCTACGGTAGCGGCCTTTAGAAATATGCGGCTCATCACTTGCTCCCAAGGGATAGCCTCTGTGCCAGCAAGCGCTGAAGGCGACCTTTCCGGAACTTTTAAAATTTGAAGCGAGACGCCATTTTCACATACCGTGACGCGCATAAGTTGTGGATAACTTCAGCGCCGGCATGCCATAAGAAGCCATGACAATGACACCCGATCCCGCCCGCTTTGCCCATGTCACGGACTGGGTGTTCGACCTCGACAACACGCTTTATCCGCATCACTCGAACCTGTTCGCGCAGATCGATGTGAAGATGACCGCCTATGTCGGCGAGCTGCTGACGCTTTCGCGCGACGACGCGCGCAAGCTGCAGAAGGAACTCTACCTGGAATATGGCACGACGCTGAACGGGCTGATGAAGCGGCACGGCATCGATCCCGACGATTTCCTCGAGAAGGTGCACGATATCGACTATTCGCGACTGGTGCCGGATCCGGTGCTGGGCGCGGCGATCCGCCAGCTTCCGGGGCGCAAATTCATCTTCACCAATGGCGACCGCAGGCATGCCGAGCGCACCGCGCGCCAGCTCGGCATATTGGAGCATTTCGACGCCATCTTCGACATCGTCGCGGCGGGGCTCAATCCCAAGCCGGAGCGCCAGACCTATGAACGCTTCGCCGAACTGCACTCGGTGACCGGGCACAATGCGGTGATGTTCGAGGATCTGGCGCGCAATCTGGCCGTGCCGAAATCGCTCGGCATGACGACCGTGCTGGTGGTGCCGCGCAATTTCGAACCGACCTTCTCGGAAATCTGGGAACGCGACCCGGCGAATGATGACGACGTCGATTTCGTCACCGACGATCTCGCCGGCTTCCTGACCGCGATCGTCGACGTGGTGGCCTGACCAACTTCGGATTGCCTATACGCTGTCCCGGCGCGAGCACTATTGGCGCGGACTGCGGAACCTAATCGAAATCCGGAATCGTGCCGGGCGGCAGTCCCAGCCGGCCGTTCAGCTCCTTCAAGAACCGGCAGAGGTCCGGATTGCCGGCTGCTCCCGTACCGTTGCCGTCGGACGCGTAGCCGTTGCCGTGGCCGTTGCCGCAATTGGCGTTGCCGTTGAAGCTGCCGCCATTGAAATTGCCGCTGAAGCTCCCGGCATTGCCGTTGCCGTTGAAATTGCCGCTGTTGCCGTTGCCGTTGAAGTTGCCGGCATTCCCATTGCCGTTAAAATGTCCGGTATTGCCAAGGCCATTGAAATTTCCGGTGTTGCCAAGGCCGTTGGCGACACCGGCGCCGATTGGAAGATCGGCAATCCTGACCAGGGTCGAGGCATCGGCGGCAAGCAACGCGGCAAGCAGGGTGCCGAGCGCGAGGCCGTTGCCACCAAGCAGCCTCGCCGCCACCCGACGCTCGCGGGGCCGGGCGGGCCCGGATGATTTCAGGCCGGTCATCAGCGGTTCCCCCGGCCGTTGAAGTTGCCATTGAAGGCGCCGACATTGCCGTTGCCGTTGAACGATCCGCCGTTGAAGTTGCCATTGCCGGCGCCGATGTTGCTGTTGCCGTTGTATTCGCCGGTGTTGCCGTTGCCGTTGAAGGAGCCGATGTTGCCGTTGCCGCTCGTCGCCGAGGTGTTGTTGTTGCCGTTGAACGCGCCGACATTGCCGGTACCGCTGTTGAAGGCGCCGACATTGCCGGTGCCGCTGTTCTTGTAGCCGAGATTGCCGCCGAAGTTACCGAGCGGATTCATGCTCCTGACGTCCGAGCCGATGGCCTGGCCGTATTTGCCGACCGCCGCCTGGACAGCCGACATGCCGAAGGCCTGGCTGCCCGTCGTGGTGTCGGCCTTCGCCGCGGTTGCACTCAACAACCCCAGGCATAGCGCCGGTATGACGTAGCGTTTCATCTGCGAGCTCCTTCCATGGCTAAGCTTGAAATTGGGCTTTCGAAATTGGCCCCCGTTTCGAAAAGGACCATTCTTCGAAAAGGACTGGGACCGCCGGCGACATGTCGCGATAGCCTTTGCGCGGGGGACGGGCGCGTGGCTCGGCGATCCCAGAGGCGTCAGCGTCGACTTGGCGACGCTGGCGGTTGGTCGGCGCTAGTGGGTGGCGTTGCCGTTTCCGTTGCCGTTGCAGGCGCCCCAGTTGCCGTTGCCGTTCCCGTTGCCGTTGCCGAACCCGAAGTTGCCGTTGCCGTTGAAGTTGCCGTTGTAGGCGCCGGTATTGGCGTTGCCGTTGCCGTTGCCGTTGCCGACGCCGACATTGCCGTTGCCGTTGCCATTGCCGCTGCCGATCGAAAGCGCGGATGCCGTACCGGTCAGAGCCGACAGTACGGCCGCGGCCAGGATGATCTTTCTCATGACGTTCTCCTTCGTTTGCGTTGAGCTTCCCGGGCAGTTCAAGATGACCGGGAGGACGCTTGAAGGATGCACGCAGAAATAGCGGCGATACATTCGGGCTGATCAGCGGAGGTTGTCGGTTTTTCTGCTGATCCCCATGTCAGGAAAAGTTGAAGCAATCAGGAAAAAACTGACAGGCATAAAGGCATCTGGCGGGTGTATACTGCGCAAACATTCATGCCTTTTCTCGCCGACCCGCGGGTGGCTTGCGATCCTCGCGACGGCAATGGGAAGAGAAAGGTTGATGTGGGCGGGTATGACCACAGGTAAGGACGATAGGGCCCTGCGCCGCAGGCTTGCGCGGCGCTTGATCGCCGTGCAGGAAGAGCAGCGC
>NZ_RZRY01000587.1:0-3911 GCF_003998035.1 Mesorhizobium sp. M2A.F.Ca.ET.039.01.1.1
GTCTTGAAGTGATAGGCCTTCGGATCGGCGCCGCGGGCGCGCGCCTCCTCGTCGAAATAATGCGGCTGCTGCCCGCGCTGGTCGATGAAATATTTGGCGAGCTCCATGTATTTCTTCTCGCCGGTCGCCCGCGCCAGTTTCACCAGCGCCAGCTCGATCTCCTCATGGCCGCAATACCCCTTTTTCTTGCCGGGCTCGGGGCCGAACATCGAAGCGATGTGGTCGGCATAGCGGCACATGATGTCGAGCAGCTTGCGTTTTCCCGTCGCCTGGAAGTAGGCGACGGCGCCCTCGATCAGATGGCCGGCGCAGTAGAGCTCGTGGCAATCGCGCAAATTGGTCCAGCGCAGACCTGGCTGGATGCGCTGGTACCAGCTGGAGAGGTAGCCGTCCTCCTGCTGCAGCTTGCCGTACATATCGATGACGGCGTCGATCTTCTGCTCCAGCTCCGGGTTGCGGCGGCGGTAGAGCGAATAAGCGGCGGTCTCGATCGTCTTGCCCCAGTCGGAATCCCAGAACATCTGCGTCGTCACCGTCGAGCCGGTGAACTCGGCGCCCTGCCCGTCGGCCTCGTCCGGCGACGGCGAATGGAACGGGATGACGACGCCTGGCGACGGCCGGTCCGGATCGATCTGCTCCAGCATGCGCGCCTCGACGCAGCGGTCATAGAGGATGCCGGCGGTCTTGCTAGCCACCGCGTCGACACGGTCGCCCCAAAAACCGCGCACATCGACCTGCGGCACGGGCAACGGCCGGAAGGCGAGCTTCGGCCTGGCAGTGTCGGTTGTGGCGGCGGGACTCGATGCGGTCATGATTTCACTCCATTCGAATTACTTGACGGCCCCGGCCATGAGGCCGCGGATGTAGAAGCGCTGCAGCGCCAGGAAGAGGATCAGGCAGGGCACCATCATCACCGTGACGCCCGCCTGCACCGCGCCCCAGTCGATGGCGCCGAAGCGGCCGGACTGGAGCGCCGTCATCATCACCGGCAAGGTGAATTTGGACTGGTCGGTCATCAGCACGAGCGCGGCCAGAAACTCGTTCCAGGCGCCGAGGAAGGCGAACAGCGCGATGGTGACAACGCCCGGCCAGACCAAAGGCAGCATCACCTTGACGAGCATGGTGACGTTGTTGGCGCCATCCATGCGCGCCGCCTCCTCGATCTCGCGCGGCACGGCGTCGAAAGCGTTGCGCATCATGAAGATCGAGAAGGGCAGCTGCAGCGTGACATAGACGCAGACCAGCCCGGTCAGAGTATTGTGCAGGCCGAGCCTGGTCAGCACCAGGAAGATCGGCGTCAGGATCGACTGGAACGGGATCATGATCGTCGACAGGATGAGCACGAAGAAGAAATCCCGGAACGGAAAGCGGAAGCGCGAGAAGCCGTAGCCGGCGAGTACGCTGACCAGCACCGACAGCAGCACCGTCATCACCGAGACATAGATGCTGTTCTGCGCCGAGACCCACAACCCGTCGCCGAAGGCGTTCAGCGTCTCGTAATTCTCGACCGAGAAGCCGGTGGTCGGCCAGGGCGGCAGCGGCGGCTGGCGCGCCTCCTGCGCCGGCTTGAAGGTGGAGAGCACCGTCCAGACGATCGGCGCCAGGAACAGCACCGAGGCGATGATGCCGGTGGAATGCCTGGCGAGGCTGAAGGCGGCCTTGCGGTTCTGCGACATCGCCTCGGCCATCAGTCGAGCCCCTCGGGCTTGCGCAGCAGCCAGAGCTGGATGAGGCTGAGCGCCACCAGGATGGCCAGGAGCACCATGGAGAGTGCCGCGCCATAGCCGAGCTTGAACGAGACGAAGGACTGGTTGAAGATCCAGTAGACCGCCGTCAGCGTCTGGTTGCGCGGGCCGCCGCGCAGAATGATGTAGAACTGGTCGAAGGCGAGGATCGAGCCCGCGACCGACAGGATCAGCGCCAGCGCCAGCGTGCGGCGCATCAAGGGCAGCGTGATCGCCCGGAACCTGGCGAACGGCCCTGCCCCGTCGATGACGGCAGCCTCCTGCAGGTCCTGCGGGATCGACTGTAGGCCGGTCATCAGGATGATCATGGTGAAGCCGGCGACCTTCCACACCACCATGGCGATGATCGACCAGAAGGCCGGCTGGAAGGTGGCGAGAAGATTGACCTTCTTTTCGGTCAGGCCGAGGTCGTAAGCGGCCGGGCTGAACAGGCCGGAATCGACGTTGAGCAGCCAGGACCAGAGCAGGCTCGCCGAAGCGAAGCCGACCACCGCCGGCATGAAGAAGGCGGTGCGGTAGAGATTGGTGAGCGGGCGGGGCTTTTCGATGAAGATCGCCAGCGGGAAGGCGACGGCGAAGATCGCGATGGTGACGATCGCCGTGTAATAGAAGGTGAATTTCAGCGCGTTCCAGAACCGCGTGTCGCGCACGATCGCGACATAATTGTCGAGGCCGACGAAGGAATGCTCGCCCATCAGCGGCCAGTTGTTCAGCGACATCCACGCCGTCATGCCGAGCGGGATGACGAAGAAGACGGTGACGAAAGCGACGGCCGGAAGGACGTAGAGAAGGCCAACCCATTGCCGCAGGCTGGCGCTGGTGCGCGAGCGGGCGGGAGCGGATGTGGCGGTGATGGCAGTCATGGCAGCACCTTCCCTTCTCCCCCTGTGGGAGAAGGTGGATCGGCGCGAAGCGCCGAGACGGATGAGGGGTGTTCCAGGAAAAGCCAGCGTCTCACTCCGCTGGAACACCCCTCATCCGTCGCCTTCGGCGACACCTTCTCCCACAAGGGGAGAAGGGGGGCGCGAACCTCGCGGCCCCTCAACCTGGCGATGCTAGTGAGAGTGATTTTTCTCAACGCGTCAGTTCCTGCCGTTCAGCGATGCAACATCCCGGCCGCCCGGCCAGGGAGACGGGGCGGGCGGCCGGTCAGGGCCGTGGCGGCGAAGCGTTGCGCGATCCCCGTCGCCTGTAGGCCCTGGTGTCTACTTGTTCGGCGCCTGGTCGATGATCGACTGCATGGTGTCCTGCGCGTTGGCGATGGCGCCGTCGACATCGTCGCCGAAGAACACCTCGTTGACCATCTGAGTCCAAGGACCGTTGGCGGAGTTGATCAAATCGTTGAACACCACCGAATAGGGCGTCCTGCCCTTGGCCATCGCCTCGGCCGCCACCTGGTAGCGCGGGTCGAGGTCCTTCAGCGCGTCCTTGGCGATGTCGTTGCGCACCGGCAGGCTGCCATATTTGGCGAGGATGGTCTGGCCCTCCAGCGAATAGGCGAAGTCCAGGAACTCCTTCACCACGGCGATCTTCTTGGTGCCCTTGGTGACGACGAAATTGTCGCCGCCGGCGAAGGAGGACCAGCCGCCATCCTTGCCCGGCAGGAAGGTGATGCCGTAGTCGATATCGGGATATTGCGTGTTGAGCGCGCCGATGGCGAAGGCGCCGGATGGCGAGATGCCGATCTTGCCGCCGGCGAAGGCGGCGAAGAAATTGGCGCCGGTGTCGGTCTGCGCGCCCTCCGGCACCAGCCCCTTCTTGATCATCGAGCGGTAGAGGTCGATGGCGCCGCGCAGTTGCGGGCTGTCGAGCGTCGCCTTCGAGCCGTCCTCGGAGAGGATGTCGCCGCCCGAGGCCCAGATCAGCGGCGTGAAGGTGAAGATGTTGCAGCCGCCGCAATTGCCGGAGAAGTAGAACCCCTTGATGTCGCCGCCGAGCGCGTTGACCTTTTCGGCGTCGGCCGCGATCTCGGCCCAGTTCGTCGGCCCCTTCTCCGGGTCCAGCCCCGCCTGCTTGAACAGCTTCTTGTTCCAGATCAGCACCGAGGCGTCGGCCGAGAACGGCAGGCCGTAGATGCGGTCCTTATAGGTGCCGGTCTTCACATGCGCCGGCGAGAGGCTCGAAAAATAGGGCAAGGATTTCGCCCAGTCGGTGATGTCCTCCAGC
>NZ_RZRY01000588.1:0-3911 GCF_003998035.1 Mesorhizobium sp. M2A.F.Ca.ET.039.01.1.1
TTTCTCGGTAAGGCGGATCAACTCCTGTCGTTCGCTGGCGTTTAGCGACCTGAGCATTGCCATGCAGGCGTTGCGATAGCCGGCTTTTTGATCGCCGACCACCTGCACGCCCTTTGCCGTGGCGGTAAGGGCTACCGTCCGGCGGTTCTCTTCCGGCCTGCGGCGCTCGACCAGTCCCTTGCGCACAAGCCTGTCGATGGCCGAGGACATGGTCGTCGGCGCGACATCGAGATAGCGGGCGACGTCCGCCGCCCCGCATCCGGCATTGTCGCAGATGAAGACCAGCGTCTGAGCGTCGAGCGCGTTAAGTGCGTTCTCCGCCGCCGCAACGGCTTCGGCTACCTTGAACCGGCGCGTGAAGCGTTCGAAGGCAATGGTAAGCTGCTCAACCTGTTCTTGCGTCGGCTCAGTCATCGCTCCAAGAAAGCATGCCACAGGCATGGATGCCAAGCGATGCGCGGCGATACCGCCTGGCCGCGTCCACATAACGCAAAACCCAGCCCGGTATTTGAAAATGGCCGGGTAGCTTGCCATATAGGGAAAATTCGGGCATAAGCCCCGCATAGCCGGGACGGGACGACTGGATGGTTCCGAGGCGGCGCTAGGACATAAAGCGGACCCTTGCCACTTGCGTGGATTAAGAATCGGTTTTATGTAGACAAGACAGACACGCGACGCGTGGAGCTGGGAAGCCGGCTTTACGCGTCTGATTTGCGTGGGTGAAATAGCGGCGCTGATTCGCACCGCATGGAGCCCAGGCGGCACGTCCCGGCCAGCGGGATCATCCAGGAGGCCCGGCCAACGGGTCTTGAAAAACAGGCGGCACATGGCTTCGAAAACCACTAATCCCTTCACCTTTCTCCAGCAGGTTCGCGCGGAGACGGCCAAGGTGACATGGCCTTCGCGGCGCGAAACCATGATCTCGACCGTGATGGTCCTGGTGTTCGCGGTGATCGCGATGCTCTTCTTCTTCGCAGCCGACATTCTGATGGGCTATGCGATCGAGTGGATCCTGGGTCTCGGGCATTAATTCGGCGGTTTACGGAGAGGTCGGGAAATGACTGCGCGCTGGTATATCGTCCACGCCTATTCGAACTTCGAGAAGAAGGTCGCCGAGGACATTGAGAACAAGGCCAAGCAGAAGGGCCTGGCCGGCGAGATCGAGCAGATCGTGGTGCCGACCGAGAAGGTCGTCGAGATCCGCCGTGGCCGCAAGGTCGATGCAGAGCGCAAGTTCTTCCCGGGCTATGTGCTCCTGAAGGCCAACCTGACGGACGCCGTGTTCTCGCTGGTCAAGAACACGCCGAAGGTCACCGGCTTCCTGGGCGATTCCAAGCCGGTGCCGATCACCGAGACCGAGGCGCAGCGCATCCTGAACCAGGTCCAGGAAGGCGTCGAGCGGCCGAAGCCCTCGGTCACCTTCGAGATCGGCGAGGCGATCCGCGTCTCGGATGGTCCATTCGCGTCGTTCAACGGCGTCGTCCAGGAAGTGGACGAGGAGCGGGCCCGCCTCAAGGTGGAAGTTTCGATCTTCGGGCGCGCCGTGCCCGTCGATCTGGAATTCGGACAGGTCGAAAAGGGCTGATCCGGTTAGCCGCGCCGCAAGGCGTCGGCACAACCCGCGCCGCAAGGCGTCGGGATCCGCGCCGTAAGGCGTCGGGGCGGTCGCTTAAGGCGCCGCATGAACGGGTGGGAGGCGAAGACGGCATAGCCGGCCGTCGGAACCGCACCACCAGACTGCAACCGCCGGTGTCCCGCTAATGGGCCGGCATGAGAAAAGGCAGGAATAGAGATGGCTAAGAAAGTTGCAGGCCAGCTCAAGCTCCAGGTTGCCGCGGGCTCGGCCACGCCGTCGCCCCCGATCGGCCCGGCGCTTGGTCAGCGCGGCATCAACATCATGGAATTCTGCAAGGCGTTCAACGCGCAGACGCAGGAGCTCGAGAAGGGGTCGCCGATCCCGGTCGTCATCACCTACTACCAGGACAAGTCGTTCACCTTCGTCATGAAGACGCCGCCGGTGAGCTACTTCCTGAAGAAGGCCGCCAACCTGAAGTCGGGCTCCAAGGAGCCGGGCAAGACCAAGGTCGGCACGATCAGCCGCGACAAGGTGCGCGCGATCGCCGAGCAGAAGATGAAGGACCTGAACGCAAACGACGTCGAGGCGGCCATGCGCATGGTCGAGGGCTCCGCCCGCTCGATGGGCCTGGAAGTGGTGGGCTAAGATCATGGCAAAGATTGCAAAGCGTGTTGCTGCGAGTCGCGAAGGCATCGATCCGAACAAGGCTTATGCGCTCTCCGAGGCGCTGCAGCTGCTCAAGGACCGGTCCAAGGTGAAGTTCGACGAGACCGTCGAGGTCTCGATGAATCTCGGTGTCGATCCGCGCCATGCCGACCAGATGGTCCGCGGCGTGGTCAACCTGCCGAACGGCACCGGCCGTTCCGTGCGTGTCGCCGTGTTCGCCCGTGGCGACAAGGCTGAGGAAGCAAAGGCCGCCGGTGCTGATATCGTTGGCGCCGAGGATCTGGTCGACATCGTCCAGAAGGGCACGATCGATTTCGATCGCTGCATCGCCACGCCGGACATGATGCCGCTGGTCGGCCGTCTGGGTAAGGTGCTCGGCCCGCGTGGCATGATGCCGAACCCGAAGGTCGGCACCGTGACCACCGACGTGGCTGCGGCCGTCAAGGCTTCGAAGGGCGGCGCCGTCGAGTTCCGCGTCGAGAAGGCCGGCATCGTCCAGGCCGGCGTCGGCAAGGTTTCGTTCGACGTCAAGGCGCTGGAAGAGAATGTCCGCGCCTTCGCCGATGCGGTGAACAGGGCCAAGCCGGCCGGCGCCAAGGGCAACTACGTCAAGAAGGTGTCGGTCACCTCGACGATGGGCCCGGGCCTGAAGCTCGACATCGCGACGCTCGCCGCGTCGTAAGTGTCGTCGGGTCGGCCCTGAGTCGACCCATGGAGAATTCCGGACCGCCGATCCGTCGGCGGCCCGGTAACCCGGGAGCCGAAAGGTTTCCGGATATCCTGTCCGAGATTGCAGGCGGCCCAACAGCCTTAATTCATGTGGGCCTGCATGAGACGGGTGAAGACCCGACAAAGGAGCGAAAGCTCCAATGAAAGGTTCGAACCGTGTTTGCCTTTTGTCAGCGCATCGCCGGCTTGCCGTCGGTGTGGCGAAAGGGGGCAGGATCCTCGAGCGTCGTTCGGGAGATCCGTTTTTGGATGGCCCGGCCGGCAAAAGGCAACCCGACTTCTGACCTCGAAAATGAGGCAGTGGTCAACTGGAGATAGGCAGTGGACAGAGCGGAAAAGCGCGAACTCGTCACGGGCCTGAATGATGCGTTCTCGAACGCGGGTTCAGTCGTCGTGGCCCACTACGCCGGTATCACCGTGGCGCAAATGAACGACCTTCGGTCGAAGATGCGCGCCGCCGGCGGCACCGTCAAAGTCGCGAAGAACCGTCTCGCCAAGATCGCTCTTCAGGGCACGGACTCCGCATCGATCATCGATCTGTTCAAGGGACAGACGCTGGTCGCTTATTCGGAGGATCCGATTGCGGCGCCGAAGGTCGCGTCCGAATTCGCCAAAGGGAATGACAAGCTGATCATTCTCGGCGGCGCGATGGGCTCGACCTCGCTCAACGCCGATGGTGTCAAGGCACTCGCCACGATGCCGTCGCTCGACGAGCTGCGCGCCAAGCTGGTTGGCATGATCGCTACGCCGGCAACCCGGATCGCCCAGATCGTCAATGCGCCCGCGGCTTCGGTCGCGCGTGTCATCGGCGCTTACGCCCGGAAGGACGAGGCGGCATGAGGCCGTTCCTCGCTGTCAACAACACACGTTCGAACCAATTGAAGGAATATCAAAATGGCTGATCTCGCGAAGATCGTAGACGACCTTTCGAGCCTGACCG